>JABEVM010000159.1 GCA_013041585.1 Chlamydiota bacterium | reverse complement strand
ATTCAATATCTTGTTTATAAAGCAAAAAAATTTGTAAAAAAAAATACCAGTACAATTTAGAGTAAAAAAAAATTTACTAAAAGATAATGATGCACTCTCAAGACAAAGAAACCATCCTCGGGATAGACCCCGGGACAAAGATAACAGGGTTTGGGCTCATCGAATCGACTCCCGGAAAGAATCGGGCTCTCGACTTCGGATCCATATCCCCGCCTTCTTCACTCAGCCCTGCTGAAAAATATTTATTTATTTACCGGGGAGTAGAAGAACTGATTAAGGCTTATACTCCAACGGTTGTGGCAGTCGAGACGCAGTTTGTATATAAAAATGTTCAAAGCGCCATGAAGCTTGGTATGGCAAGAGGTGTTGTCCTACTTATTTCTGCCATGCATAAAATTCCCGTTTTCGAATATGCTCCCAAAAAAGCAAAACTGGCTGTTGTCGGAAATGGCTCCGCAAGTAAAGAACAAGTTCAAAAAATGATTCAACTTCTTCTTAATCTGCGATCCCTCCCAACCCCAGAAGATGCGGCTGATGCTTTAGCATTATGTATCTGCCATGCGAACACCCTTTCCACACGAGTAAAATAGAGCTAGCTATGTTTGAGTATATTAAAGGAATTCTTACAGAAATCTCCCCGATTAAAGTGACCCTTGAAACTGCAGGCGTAGGTTATGGGCTCCTCATCCCCTTAAGCACTTATTCCAAACTTCCCCAAATCGGAAAAGAAACTCTTTTATATGTATCTCATATCATTCGTGAAGACTCTCATAAACTTTATGGATTTATTCACAGACAAGATCGAGATCTTTTTGAAAAGTTTACCGACGTTTCTGGAATTGGCCCAAAAACTTCTCTCGCTCTTCTAGGTCACTTGGATATTCAAGACCTCCAACTGGCTATTACCAGCACAAACACGACATTGCTTTGTAAAATCCCCGGTATTGGAAAAAAAACTGCCGAACGTCTCATCATCGAGATGAAAGATAAAATTCTACAAATGTCGACATCCAAAGAAAAAATCCAAACTCTAGACAAGAAAGAGCCGAATCATCTTTTTAATGACGCTCTCAATGCTCTTATCAATTTAGGCTACCATCCCCTTCAAAGTCAAAAGGCAGTAAAAACTGTGTTAGAGTCTCATAAAAACGAAATTGATTTAGGAACATTAATTACATCCGCCCTAAGAAGCATGTAAAATTACCAGAACTTGTAAGGTGAACTCACACTTCTTTTACAAGGTCCGTATTTTTTAGTTTTCTCTTAGATAAGAAATGCCCCGCTAAGAAGTTTAATCCGAGTCCTGCGATCACAAGTACTCCGGAGATTACTTTCCAAAGTTGCAGCTCTTCTCCAAGCGTTAAGGTGGAACCTAGCATAGCAAAAATAGGAACGAGGAGCAAAAAAGGCGCCATAGTTGATAAAGGATAGCGATGGATAAGCCAGTTCCAAACTCCAAATCCGAGCATAGTCGATGCCACAGTGATATAAAGAATGGAAACCACCGATAGCCAAGAAATATTATGAAGGCTGGATGCAATTTGCGCAGGACCTTCTACTAAAAGAGATACCAAAAGAAGTGGAGGCCAAGCAACTAAGCTTCCCCATACAACAAGCTCGATCACGTTGATTTTTCCAATTTTTTTAGCAATGACGCTTCCTGTCCCCCAAAACGCAGCAGCGGTAATGACAAGGATAAATCCAAGCAGCGTCAGATCCCCTTCTAAATTCATTCCTACAAGAGCGATCCCTAAGCAGGATACAAGCCCTCCTATGATCTGCCACTTAGTTAGCTTTTCCTTAAAGAATAAGACGGCTAGCAAAACGGTGAAAAAGACCTGGATTTGCAGCAAGATTGCGGCAAGCCCAGCCGTCACTCCTGCATACATTCCAATAAAAAGCAGACAGAACTGCAAAGCAAACATAACCAGCCCGTATAGTACAACTAATTTGAAAGAAGAGGTCGGGCGTTTGATAAAGAGTAAAAAGGGGATGCTTGTTAAAAAAAATCGTATAGCACAGAGAAGGATAGGAGGGATTTCTTCAAGGCCTGCCTTGATTGCCACGAAGTTAAAACCCCAAACAGCAGTAATAAGCAAGGTAAGTAGTAGGTGAGCTAGTTTCATAAATTGCTATCGTTTTAGCATGGAAAGATCATCTATTATCGGTGTTTATTCTGATTGTGTCAATTTATCTCGAGACCAATAGGCTAGGTTTCTAGAGGACTACTTTCAGTTTGAATTCCAAAATACTGGTTTAGATAATCTAAAGTACAACTTCAGATTATCTAAACCATCATGTAAAAAAAATTTAGACGCCTAGCATCCCAATTCTCTGTACTATAAAGGAAAGATTGCAAAAATATTTTACCATTCTTCTAAAACACGACTTTTTGCTATACTTTTCATTTTTTCTCTATGAAATTTGTCTATAAGCCCTATCAGAGTTCTGACACGATTGCCGCGATTGCCACCCCTCCCGGTGAAGGGGGAGTTGCGATCATCCGTATTTCTGGAACTGATGCAATCGAAATTGCAGAAAAGGTTTTTTCTGGACCTGTCAGAAAATATGTCTCTCATACCGCTCATCTTGGGAAAATTATAGACCTCCACGGGAAAACTGTTGATGAAGGTTTGATCCTCCCTATGAAAGCACCTAGGTCTTATACAGGGGAAGATATTGTAGAGATTCACTGTCATGGCGGAAATCTCTTAGCAAAGCTCGTTTTGCAAACTGTGATTAAGGCAGGAGCTAGAGCAGCTCTTCCTGGAGAGTTTTCTTTCCGGGCCTTTCAAAATGGAAAATTAGATCTTGCCCAAGCAGAGGCTGTACAAGAGGTCATCGCCTCTCGCAATGAGCTCGCGCTCAAAGCCGCAGAAAAACAACTCGAAGGTGCATTATCTAAACATATCCAAACCTTTCAAAAAGAACTCACCGATATCGCTGCCATTTTAGAAGCCTGGGTAGATTTTCCTGAAGAAGGACTCGAATTTGCGAGTATTGATGAAGTCGTTCAAATACTAGAAACCGTTCTTTGTAAAATGCAAAAAATGGAACAAACTTTTGAAGAAGGTAAAATTCTCCGAGAAGGGATATCCCTTTGTCTTGCAGGATCTCCGAATGTTGGAAAATCTTCCTTGCTCAATGCGCTTCTTGGGAAAAATCGAGCGATTGTCACCGATATTCCAGGCACCACCCGAGATCTGCTCGAAGAAAATATGCTCCTTGGGAATTTGCATTTTCGCATCACCGATACAGCGGGAATCCGGGAAACAGAAGAAATTGTCGAACAAGAAGGGATTAAACGAAGTAAAATTGCTATGCAAGATGCAGACATTGTCCTGCTTGTCTTTGATGCAGAAAGAGGAGCGTCGGAAGAAGACAAAGCTCTTCTTTCTAGTTGCAATCTTTCCAAAACGATTCTCATCTGGAATAAGATCGACCTTCCAAGCCCCAAGATCACTGATTTTTCTACCCCTTACTGCGTATCTCTTTCTGCAAAACATCTCATTGGATTTGACGAGCTTCGTAGCAACATAGAAAAAATCTTATGGGAGAAGGGGCCTCCTTCACAAGAAGAAGTGATCCTGACAAACACAAGACACAGGGAAGCTCTTTTGAATGCTATAGAGTCTTGCGATGCCCTCATTCAAGGGATCAAGACAGGTATTTCTCCTGAATTCCTCTCTTCCGATATGAGAAATACTTTGAAGGAGCTGGGAACCATTATTGGAACCGATATCACAGAAGATATCCTTTCTGCCATCTTCTCTAAATTTTGCGTTGGGAAATAGAATGAATAAAAAGGAAAGAGCTTCTTTCGTTCAAAAACTACTAAAAGAATACTTTCCAGATCCCAAAGTTCCCCTTCTCCACAAAGACCCTTATACACTTCTGATTGCGGTGCTACTTTCTGCCAGATGTACTGACGCTAGGGTCAATCAAATCACACCAAAACTCTTTGCAAAAGCATCTACACCGGAAGAGATGATCAAGCTTGAAATAGATGAGATTTACAAAATCATTAAGCCCTGCGGTCTCGGCCCCATGAAAGCAAAGGCCATATGGACACTTTCCAAGCAACTCTTAGAAAACCATCATGGAAAAGTTCCAAAGAACTTTACAGACCTAGAAAAACTACCTGGGGTCGGCCACAAAACAGCCTCTGTTGTCATGACGCAAGCCTTTCAACAACCCGCTTTTCCAGTTGATACACACATCTTTCGCTGCGCCAGAAAATGGAAATTATCCAGCGGAAAAACTGTGAAAATTGTAGAAAAAGATCTGAAAAAACTCTTTCCCAAACGCTCGTGGCATCACTTACATTTACAAATGATCTACTTTGCAAGGACATATTGTCCTGCAAGAGGTCATAAAATCGATCAGTGTCCGATTTGCAAAAAGATATCTGATTAATTAATGTCTAGATCGTTTCTAAGACCATCATAATCAATTGACTTCAAATCAATTTATTTATATGTAAATAAGATAGTCTCTTCCAGCTCGCATAGTTTAACAAGAGCGTTTTTTCTTTTAATAAACAAAGATTAACCATGATGAAAACAGTATCGAAAAATTTTATTTTTTGCACCCTTTGCAGTCTGAGCTTCCTGTTAAGTTCTAGCCTCTCTTCTACTGAGATAAAAAAAATTCGAGTAGGAGCGATTGATATGGCTTACTATATAAAAGGAAGTGGAAAGCCTTTGGTTATGATTAATGGTTTTAGGTTCACAACAGCAAGCTGGGATCCGGCCTTACTAGCAGTTTTAGAAAAACACTATCAACTCATTGTATTCGACAATCGAGGAAGCGGACTATCTTCGGATACGGAAAAGAACGAAACGACTATGCCTCAGATGGCAGATGATGTTGCAGGGCTGATCCAAGCCCTTGGACTTAAAAAAGTTCATGTACTTGGTTGGTCGATGGGATCTCGTATTGCTCAAAGATTAGCAATTCAACATCCTCAATTGATCGATAAGCTCGTTCTTTGCGCAACCGATCCTGGAGGAGGGTATGCTGTTCCTATGACTGAAGAAGTTCATAAACTCACCAATTTACTTAAGCTTACGAAAGAAGAGCAAAGTTATTTAATTTTTCCAAATACCCCTCAAGGGCGCTTAGCCTATGCAAAGCATGAAGAACGTAGTAAAAAAGCCATTGAGGATGGCTCGATTCCCACAGATCTCTCTACATCAACCCAAACAATTGAAAGGCAAGAAAGAGCGCGTGAGCTGTGGGATCAAGATAAAACCACGTATGAAGCTATTAAGAATATCCAGATGCCTGTTCTTGTGACTGACGGGATGGAAGATCTATTAAATCCACCTGAAAATGCACGCATGGTAGCTTGCCGTATCCCCTTTGCTTGGTCTGCTTATTTTAAATTCACAGGCCATGCTTTTCTATTTCAAGAATACCAACGTTTTGCAGATCTTGTGCATCTGTTTTTAGAATCTGAAAACGGCGCAGCAGAGAAACAATAACTTTCAGAAAAAATCGTAAAAGTGTTTATCCAACTTACGTGTTTTTCTTTCTTGCTTCAGAGTGAAGACGCTCCAGATAGAGTTGTGTGACTGTATCGGAAGGAAATTTTTCATGTAGCGCTGAGAAGGAAGCTTTTGCTTCTTCCATTTTTCCCGCTAGTAACATTTCATAGGCTTTTGTAAAGCTTGTGCATAGCTCCACCTGCGCAGGAGTAGCAGACAGCTCCTTACCCTCTTCTTTAAGACCTACTAATTCAAAAACAGTAATCCCTTTGGTCCGTCCCTTTACTACAATGAAATCAAGTGGACGGGTAATAAACCTTGTTCCGATTTTTTCATGAACCGGTTCGCTTATCATTATCGAAGTATTATATATTTTATTCAGTGTTTGGAGTCTGGCTGCGGTGTTGACAACATTGCCGATCGCCGTATAGTTCATTCGCTCTGATGTACCTATATTACCCACGATTGCCTCACCACTATGGATTCCAAAACGAGTACGTCCTTTCAAAAAAGGATTAGTTTCATTCTGATTATTTGTAATTTTAAGACACTGAAGGGCTGCTAAACATGCCTTACTCCCCTGATCAACCACAGGGCCTGGCGCATTCCAAAAAGCCATAATGCTATCCCCAATGAATTTATCGATCGTTCCTTCAGAGTTCACAATGATTTTGGAAAAAGCTTCAAAATACTCAGAAAGTGTTTGCGTCAGTTCTTCAATTTCAAAAGATTCGGCAACTGTAGTGAAATTCTCAATATCAGAAAATAAAACAGTTAATTCACGCCTTTCTCCCCCAATTTTGATTTCTTGCCCTTGTTTAATAAGCGTTTTTACGATTTCTTTGGGGATATACCTCCCAAAAGATTGTAAAGCGTTCCCCATCGATCGAATAGAGGAATCTAAAACTATGATTTCGGAAATACGGGATTTCATTTTTGGCGGTTCTTGGAAGTCGAAATTTTGAATTCGGTTAACCACTCCGGCTAATTTAACAATAGGAGAAGAAATGTGTTTGGAAGCAAAATTGATAAGGAAGATAAAGAAAATAAGAATGGCTATGGAAATTAAGATAGTTTGCTTTTGAATTCTGAAAATAGGAGCAAAAAAATCATCAAAGGGAACAACCACTGCAATGAGCCATCTATCAGTAAATTCCAAAGAATACTCAGTAATACAGATGAGGTACTTTTTATTTTCATTTGTTATGAGAAATTTACCCTCATTAGTCTTTGCATATTGCTCATAAGCTTGTTTCATAACAAATGGGAAGACATCTTGCTGGGTAATATTTTGTGAGATGGGAACAATGATCTCTCCATCTGAGCTCAATACAAATGCACGTCCGGTTTTTTCAACCGTTTGCAGAGCAATGACATTTGACATTTGATCCAAGGACAGACCAACATTGACAACGGCAAAGACTTTCTTCTCAGAATTCAAAAGAGGGGAAGTTACAGAAACGATCTCTTGACCTGAAAGAGCAGAAGGCATCATCTGCCAGTGCATATGCTGCCATTCAGCCACCTTGTGATACCATGACTCACCTCGAGGATCATAATAAATACCTGGAATGGTTTCAGTTGCAATCGTATTCATGTTGTTATCTTTATATTCCCAAACCTCACTCGGATTGGGCCCTGTACGTGTAACAATCCGTAAGGCATATTGAGAGCCTGAAGGCAATTCTTTTGAAGGATCGAGATGATAATATAATTGATTCGAAACAATAAGATTGATTACCGATACCGAATTACCTTCTCTTGAAACGACTGCAACATTAGAGATACTAAATTCTCTGCTAACGAGGTTAAGAAGATAGGAAATGAGGGTTTGATTCTCACCAGAAACATCTTTTTCATTCAGGATCATTCCTTTTGTTACCTGAGCTAAAAGGACTGCTTGATTCGTAATATCTCCCACAGTGCTTGTGATTCTTGTATTCGCTTGCTCTGTTACCAGAAATGATAAATCGGTCAGCTCTCGAGAATTTGTATAGTATGTGTAGAAAGAGGTAATTAAAGAAAAAGTACAAATTAATATGATAAAAATGGAGACGATATCGAACTGTATCCTCCAAATAAGCTGTTTAGGCCTCCAGCGCATTTTCAAGATATTTTCTTGATTTTCATTAGGCTCTGACATGTTTTCCTTCACGTTTTTTTCTCCGTTGAAGGATTTATTGAATTTGGTTCATGGAAAGAGTAAAGCTTGGGATTCCAGGTTCATTATCCGGCTTTATGTAAATAAAACCTAGGGAAGGCCCACTAGCGCTGAAAACTACTTCCAAACTATCACCAACATCAAGATCCATAATAAATTGGGAAATGAGACATCCTGTATAAGAAGAAGAGTTTATGGTTTGCCTATTATTCGAATTGCTAAGTGACTCTCCATTTTTCATAAACCAACAGTCCACGTAGCCTAACGCCCCAGGATTTGCCGCTCCAACCTGTCCAGAAGCTATCGCAAAGTAAAGGCCTTTTTGTTTACAAATCAATTTTCTTTTATCAGAAGAGTGCTCGAAGCCTTTCATCGCATCTACGATTTCCATTTTCACGGAAGAACCCACCCCAGAAGTAGGGGTTTGGGTAATATAGCTCGAGATTTGAACATATGAGACGTTATCACTGCCCTTTTTCGCATTATTTTGCTCGGTGGAGGGCTCAATTTCCTTATTCTCTTCTACTGTCGCCGTCTTAGCTTCAGCATGGACACTGCTTGTATATATCATAGAAAGGAAGGCAAAGAGAGCAAGTACCCTATATGTCAAAAGTTTATTCACCAGACACCTCTTTTGTTCTGTTATAAATCTTCTTATAGAGCTGCGCTTCATAATACTTCAATGCAAAACTGTTGAGTCTTGCAAAGACTATTTTGCTAATTCAATTTAGCTTTGCTCACTCCAAGTTATCACGCATTTGATCTCTTCATGAGGATCTTTCGAAAACACTTCCTTAAACTTATGATAAGGAGCTTGCAGCGTGATGAGTTTTGTAAGGATCCCTGGCCATTTCTTTTCTGCTTGTAGTAAATCCTCAACAGCCAGCTGCCAATGTTTTTTCCCTGCATTTACACTACCTAAAAGCACTTGATTTTTGAGTACAAAATCATGCAAGAGATCTCCCCCATCAATTGTAACTTTGGCTAGTCGATTGGGGATTCCTGTCAATACGCAGCCTCCATTCGTACTTAAAGAATGTAAAAGTGCAAAATCAAGCTCAGCCACACCCGCTGCTTCAACAATCACTTCCATAGGGCCAAACTTCTTTGTGATCTCATTAGGCTTTACGCTCTTCCCATGTACATAAGTCCCACCTATCTCTTTAACTATTTTGACGCGGTGAGATTCGGGATCTACGATATCTTGGGCAAAAACATTCAGTCCTCGTAACTTTAAAACAATGCAGGCAAGCAAACCGATGGGACCGAGTCCTACAACAAGTGCATTCTTCTTATTTAAATCCTCTGGTTTTACCCATCCAGGCAAACGAATTCTTTGTAAACCTAAGATTTCTTCCGCCGCTTTTTCCACAACTGACATAGGCTCGCAAAGTACGCCACGATAACCAAGTGATTTGGGAACTTTAACTAAAAACTCTTCCCCGTCTACAACATATTCGGCTTGAAACCCATGGATCTCTTTAATCCCTCTCTCCTTATAGCTAGGGAGATAACACATGTCCGGTCTGTCGTTTGAACAAGCAACACATTGATTACAGCCGCGCCTAACAGTGATAACGGCAAGATCTCCGATTTGGAATGATCTCACATCT
>JABEVM010000158.1 GCA_013041585.1 Chlamydiota bacterium | reverse complement strand
TTCCCTACTCTGCATTCGCCCTCAAGATCTACATTGCTCTTGCTATCTTTTCCTGCATTTTTGTGACAAAGGATGAATTTGTCCATAAAAAACATTGTCCTGCTGCGGAACACTGGCTGCACTCACTACTCTTTATCAATCATCCCATTGTTCTGACTATAACCGGTCTGATTTGGCCTTTTGCGAGCGGAGCCGCCGGCACGCTTTGGCTGAGCGAGCTGACTGCGTATTCTGAACCGTTACGCGAGTTTATGTTGGTCCAGGCGTTTTTTGCTACTCTATTTTGCTGCTACCAAACGATCTACTGGAATCTTATACACAAGCTCCGTACCGGGCTGGCGCCAGGGGATGACTACAAATAACCATAAGAGTTGAACACAAGTTTGTGCGGATACATTCCACTTGCTCTTCGCTGCGCTCGGAGAGCTTTCCCCTTTCGTTCCTTGGCTTCGCTCACTCACCTGCTTAAATAGCCCTCAATCCTAGAAAAGAAATCACAAAGGGTTTATACACAAGTGAACTCAAAAATTGGAAAATTTGGCGAGGTTGGCGCCTAGAATTTTCATCAGACTGTAAGGTCGGCGCCGAAGCAGACCCTATTTGACTAATAGGGTCGATGCAGGCGGATGAGGCTTAAGATGCCAACGAAGTAAAAAACCAATTTGTGAGTTCACTTGTGTATATATAGGTCCTTATGAAGTGGAGGCGTTTTCTCCTGTTATTATTTCTGATTCCTAACCTAATCAATGCTTCTTCTTCCTATTATTTAACGGAGTACAATAAAGACGTAGAAAAGATTTCTGCTGAATGGAAACGACACGAAGAACTTGTCCAGCAATTTGATAGGTTCAAGTTGGAAGAAAAAGAACAAAATATTGGCCTACTGAGAGAGTCTATTGCCTGTTGTGATCGGGCCATTAAACATTGCGATCACATTCTAAAAAAAATCGGCGAAAAATCTCACGATGACAAAAAACAATGGAAGAATAAAAAGAAGCTGGCTGAGCAAGATAAAAACAACCTCAATACTGCAATCAGTAATCTACAGGGACTAATCAACAATACGCTTAAAGAGATCGTTTTCTCAAAGGCCGTTCCCCTTTATCAAGAGAGTGAAAGACAAGCAAATCTCGCGTTATTTAAGAACAAAGACTGCACTCGTCGCTTGAATAATGTTGAGGAAGTCGTCTCCTCCTTAAACGAAGTTTCCAAACTTTACGAAGAAGCATTATTACTTGCACGTAACGCTCTTAATCTGATTTCTCCTTACTCTGATGAGGAAAGCAAGAATATTCTAAGAAAGGCCATCGATTACTATGAGACTGCTGCTAATAAACACAAAAAAGAAGCCACTGATTGGCCTGCTTCTGTAGCAACTCAAAAAAACACCCTCAAGATCCAAGTAGCAAGTCTCAAAGAAGATAGCAAGCTTTTTATAGCAAAAGGCTTAAAGCGTAGCTCTTATGAAGCTCAAAAACAGATGATTCCTCTTCTAGAGCAGCTGATTGAAACCGGTTCGATCGATGAAGTGGAAGCCTTCAAAGAAGAGTTGGCACAACTAAAAAATTCCATATTAAGTTTCGAAACAGAGGTTGATAACATCCGCCTGACAGAAGCTGCTCCTTCCTTTTCCCCGGAAGGTTTTAAAAATCGAGAAGAGATGCGGCGAGAGCTCTTCTTCAAAAGTAATTTCCTCTTAAATTCCGAATTATTTCTGCAAAACCTTTTACAACCCCGTCCCTATGCTCTTCCCTTAGATGGTCATGCCGCTAAAAAAGAGAGCAATTTCACCCTTTATACGGACCAATTTTATCGCTTTTTAGTCCAAAGTGATAACCTCGTTTCCCACCTTCTTATCAAGGTGTACAGTCAGGGACAAGTTATCCATGAAGAGAGCATCGCTATTCCCAAGCAAGGATCCCTATCATGGGATCGATTTCTAACCAAAGATGGAATGGTTTTCATCCCTGAGACAAAACTTAAAAGCGATTTTGGACTCGATTTGCGCTTGAATTTTGCCTGTGATCCCAAATGCATGTTTTCGATGGTTATTGCCCAGAAAGCAAGTCATTGCCATTACCAGTTCTCCGTCTTTTTAGATGGAGGACAACCTCTTTATACCTTTGATCTTTCTACACCTCCCCCCTGGCAACTCGATATTCTTCGTAAGCCAGCTCTTCTTACCGCAAATCGACCTACCCCGAAAACTACTTTCTCTGGAAACGTCTCTCTTACAAGCGAAAACGAGCGGCAACTTGCCCTTTCAGAACCCGTCTCTTACCCTATTCTTGATCAATTCATCGAGGAGCTCAAAAAAAACCCTTTAGCCCTTGCAAGCCACGTTTACCATGAAATCGCTCTCGTCGACCCTTTTGTGTGCCAAGAAAATGGGGTCTTCTATCCGCCTAGCATCCATCGAAACGCCTTAAGAACCTATTTAGAAAAAAAGGGATCTGTCTGGGAACAATGTCAGCTTCTAACTTATCTCCTTCGAAAAGCAGGTTATCCCACCTTCTATGTTGTAAATGGCATTTCTTCTCTTCCAAAAACATTTGTCGAAAAACTCCTTCTGACAAAGCTTCCAGATGATCAAAAGGAAGCTCAGGTTTGTTATCCTTGGGTTGTCTTTTTTGATGGAAAAGAGTGGATTTCTCTCTTTCCTTGGATGAAAGAGATCCAAATCAAAGAGGGATATGACCTATACAGCCTTATGCCAGAAGAGTATTCAAGTGCTGATCGATGGATCCTGCGGTATTTGGAAGGAGCCGAAGCTATTTTAAGACATATCGATTCAGATGGTGACGATACAGCAGGGCCTCTCTTTGTCCGTTTCGTCGAAGATGAGCTTAGAAAGCAAGGGCTTTCTTCAGCTGATATCGGTCTTCATCGTCTGCAACTCAAAAAACAGTTTTCCTCTTGGAAAGACTTATCCCGGCCTTCTCATCACACCGATGCAAATCTTGTTACTTCTCTAGATACAGCACCTCAGCTATTTGCCAAAGCCTTGATCGAGCTTTCGTCTCACGAGAATCCCCAGAAAAAAATTTCTTACACCTTACGTCTTGCCGATGTTGGATGCAACCTACTTCCTATACGGTTTTCCACTCAAGATTCTAACCAACACCTGCTTCATGTACAATTCGGTGAGCAAGAAGAGCCACCTCTATATTTAAGCGAAACAGACCTCTTGATCGACGTCAAAGTCAATTATGAAATCCCTGTAGGCTCTCAATTTTTTACGTTCGATCAAACCCTTTCGATCGCCAAGGGAACAAGTGCGGCCCTATGTTTTCATTTCGGAGGTGCAACCCCTGGGCTCACATCTCAGTTTTATGAGCAATTTTCCGCTGAAAAAGACGAGAAGAAACGACTCCATGCTCTTCTTGGCTTTGTGGGCGCTTCTTACTTCGAAAAATGTGGCAGGTCTGAAGATACGCTCTCCAAGTTGCATAAGATCCACTACACAACAGCGATGGCTTTTGGGCTTGCAAAACTTTCTCCTGATATGTCCAAAGGGCCTTTTAAAGGAGAAGAAGATCTGATCCTGCCTCAAGTCGATATGTTTTGGTTCCACTTTCTGCCCTCCACCTATGTCCATTCGACTGCCTGGCATCAAGAGCTCCGAACAGCATGTCATGAGTTTCAAGCGCTTACACTCGTAAAC
>JABEVM010000157.1 GCA_013041585.1 Chlamydiota bacterium | reverse complement strand
TTTATATTCTGAACATGCAAACTTCTCAGACAAAATAAGACGAGCCATATTCCTAATTGAAAGGCAACAGAGTACCTCCTGAATCTGAGAACTGTTTGAGCAGATTCTTGGTACTCACTGACTAGAGAGTGGTGGTTTTGATTAGCATTCATATGCTCAATTTAATGAAATAATTTTAAATCTTCAAGCGTGAAAGTTTGGATTAGTGTTAGAGCATTCTGATATCACGCTTTTTGAGGGTCGTCTCAGAAAGCGGAATATAAAGCACATTAAGCCAGTAACAACAATTGCCAAGGCATTTGCCCATCCTAACGAATTTGCAGCGCTAACCAACAAAATCCCTACGCAATAAAGTCCTATTGAACCAAGAGGGACACAAATAGCGATATTTACACATACGTCAATTATTCTCTTTCTCACCTTAGCTGTGCTTTATATTTCGTTTCGTGAGGTGCCCCTACCTGCTTGACATAAGTCGAAAACTTTGCTAGGTTCGGTTTAAAACAGAGCATGTAAAAAAGGATAAGATTATGGGGGGGGGTGAGGGTGGTTTAATATACAATGCCTTACAAGGGCTACAGCATTGGGAATTAGAAATTTGGATTTTCACATGGTTAGGATTAATACTGCTTTTGTGTTTAGCACTCTTTGTTTGGATCTCTTATTCATCGAAAGATAAGCTAGTCAAAACAACATCTAGAGGGATTCTGGGAATCGTGGCAGGACTGTTAATCTATTCAGCATTTTCTTATGGAAATAGAGTAGGATTGGAAAAATTTCTTTTAGTATACGCTGCTATACCAATAGTGACATTCCTTCTTATTAAAAGCGTAGTATGGTCTTTCTACCTTTTCACCAAATTCTCTAAATCCGAAAAAAGAGAGATGAATTTCATTTATATTTTTGGTTCCTTGTTTGTGAGTTTTGTAATTGGATCACTTATTGTTGGCTGGCAGCTTTTAGGATAAGCCTCCATTTAATGATACTTTTTTCGACACGTTGCAATCTGTTCCAGTTTTGAATTCCATTTTTTACGCAAAGAGCTTCTATTCAGAAGCATAGGTTGACAGCTCTCTAGAAGAATTATCTTCATTATGAATTAGATACTCGTTTAAAGCTGCGGTTGTTATGCCTAAATCATTTGCCCATCTATCTCCTAATAAATTTATCATTGAATGTAATCCCTTAGCAAAATTTCTCATCGACGTTTCGTTTAATTTACTCACAATGTTATCAATGCCATCAACGACTTTTATGATTCGCTTATCATCATTAGTTCCATATTTTCTGGCATAAAGGGCAACAGCTTCATCTGATGTAGTTTGCATTGCTGTGCTTACTAAAACAGCGTTCGCAAGGGAAGAACCAATTTCAATGAGCTTTGAACTATTACCCAGGAAATAATCTCGGCTAAATTGAACAGCGGCACCCCAGCAAGTTCCTGCTAATCCTAAAGCTATGGTTTTTAAAACCGTTGTTGTTGTTGGCATAAGTTGAAAAGAAAGAGGTGGGATAAATTTACGTTTTACAATCTGTGTCGAAGCACCAAATATAGAGGTCACTGAGCCGCTGATCAGTTTAACCGTAAGATAGGAACTACATGCGGTTACAAAAGCTGCTGCAGACTGTCTAATCGCTTCTCCATATTTTTCATTGTCTTCAGGGGAAAGAAGATTTGTTATTTCTGCGGCTCCTTGATATCCGCCCATCCAATTATGACTCAATGTCATAGCTGACAAAAAAAGTCCTATTGTGATTGAAGCAAATATACCTGCTTTAATAGAAAAACTATTTTGAATTTGTGTATTAGATAAATCAGATTCCAAAAAAAGACGCAAGTAAGAGGCTAACTTATTAGCATCAGAATCTTCAGAAGTTTCTATAGCTTCGATTGCGTCCGCGAATCGCAGCTTTTCCTCTCTACTCATCCCCAAAAAGCTTTCTTTTTTTCGTTGGAAACATGCTAATAGATTCGCTTTTACTTCATAAAGATTTTTCTCAAAAGGAGAAAAATTCCTCTTCCTTAAGGCTGCTTGAAAAGTTAGGTCTAATGAATAAGCTGGATATCCAAAATTTGAAGCAACTATTGCTACTCCAAATGGAATGCTATTGTCATTATATTTATATGCCATAAAAGCAAAAGGAATTTGAGAAACAACTCCTAAGAAAACAGCTCCAGTTTTAGCTACAATTCGGAGGCATTTGTTGATTTCCGGTTTTGAGAGTCGTTTTTCTTCAGCAGAACGTACAACTACTACTTGATTCACCAATTTTAGTAATGCCCAAGTTGTTAATATCCCAAACGATGCAGCATTACTAACGACTAACGTCCAACGATAAGGTTCATTGTAAGATAAACAGCTTCCTTCAGGATCAGTTTGATTGAAAGTAGGAACAGCTGTTCCGTTTCCATATTCTAAACAAGCGGGTTCTCCAGCAAGGTTTACAAAAGTAAGATTTCCAACCATACCAACAACAAAGGCAAGTCCCCATGAAGTTGCTTTTATAGATTTATGAAGGGCAGATTCTGTAACTTGACTATTATATACAATGCATTCCAATACGCGAGTATACCGATTTGTAGAACCATTTAAAGACGCTCGGTTACCTTCATCAGAACTGCTTGAACCATATGAAGCTCTTTCGCTATTTAATAAAGGGGTTGTTAAATTCGTAGTCCTAATCATAACCGTTTCTCCTTAATTGTTCATTCATACAACAAACT
>JABEVM010000156.1 GCA_013041585.1 Chlamydiota bacterium | reverse complement strand
AATTAACTTTTATTGATTTCAAAATAGTAAAAATTTATTTGCAAAGGTTAAAAAGCACTAAACTCTCTTAAGAAAATCTTGATTAGATTTTCTATTCGAATCGATTTCTTCCTCTTTTGACAAAAGATATCCGAAAATAATTTTAGAGAGCTTTGCAGATAACGTAAAGGTATGAATATTTATGGCCTCGGTTGGATTTTCTTTTTTAGGTTCTACAGGTAATCAGTCTGTCGGATCTGAGCAGCAAATAGTTCCATTTTCTTTTAGCTTTGCGATGCCTCTTGCTGTAAAGAAAAGTGAGGAGCCGCTTAACTTTGACTTTGAGAAATCAACGCTGATTTTCAATGTTCACTCTCTGACTCAGGTTCTAGGATTTGATCCAATGAAGAATTGGTCTAGTTTACGTGTGGAGCAGCTCTGTATTATTTCGGCTGTAAAAGTATTCTCCACTTATTTTTCTCATCCTCTGCCAGCTGGAACTTCTTCTCAGGTTAAGGATAAATTCTTTAAACAATTTTTTTGGATCATGCAGCAAGAGGTTTGGAAAGAAAAGCCTGTTGTGCTGGAGCAGTTTTTTAAACAAATGAGAGAAACGTTTGCACTTTCTGCTCATTTTACTGCCGAGTACGCCCCTATCTGCACTCTCTTAAAGATGATTATGTCCCAAGATCTGAAGAATGTGGATCTGCGGAAAGCAAAACTTAAAGATTTATCCGAGGAAGCAAGCTCTTATGAAGATATTGTTGCGGGAGTAAGATCTTTATGTGAAATCCAAGAGGATTGTATAGCTCTTGTGCTCCCAGATGTAAAACAGTTTGATGACAAGATCAAGGAAACGCAAAGAAAAGTTGCAGATTATGAAAAGCAAGTCGAAGCTCTTCACTCTCTTACTAAAGCAAAAGCACAAAGAGAGCTAAGAAAAGATGTGGCTAGGCAATTGGGAGGAAGTTCTACTTCGGTTAACGATGTAACAGCTACTGCTCTGGAGCTTAGTAAAGCAATTTGTAACTCCCTGCCTAGAATGGTTGAAGCCCTGCGAAGACTGACAAGATATCAGGCTCTTCTTTTTTCTACTGTCGAGTCCAGAAAATTGATAAGGGACTCTTCTGCAAGTGAACATGAAACAGCCTATTTCATTATGCAAGATAGACAAAAGGCAAAGGGCTTTGCAAGGGCCGCTCTGGCAATTAAGGAGGATGTAAAACGAACTGTTGAAGAGGTTGCCAATCCTCTTATCCATGATCTTGGTTTTTATACCTCCGATGAGACGCTCACCAAACTTTATAAATGTCGCATGGCCACGGAAGAAAATATTCGACTGACATTTTTGCGTTGTGTAACAGATTTTTTCTGTGAAACGGTAGACTTTGGGCCTTATTTGGGCTTAGTACAATTCCAAGAAATTAATTTAGAGCAGCTCATTCTCTTCATTAAAACATCTGCTATTGAAATCACGATTGAAAAAAGAATGGATGTATCCGTTGAGCAGATTACGCGTAAAATGAAAAAGCTAGGAATTGATTTGCAAATTCCAGAGCCGCTTCTTACTAAAATTCTTGCTATCCTTAAAAGTGCTCATACTGAAGCAGTCAAAGAAGCGGAAGTTTTTCAACGTAAATATCTAGTCAAAAAGGATGTCTTCTACACCCAGTCTCTTTTTGATAGACTTTTCAATATGATGCTTATGCTAGAGCGCGACTTCAAAGTTAAACCTATAAGTAACTTAGCCAAATTACAAGGAGCTTTAAGCCAGACATTAGAGATAATCGGAAAACTTTCTTATTCTGATGAAAGACTCCAAATACAAAGGTTGGCCAGTAGCAAAAAAGTTGAATCGCCAACTTTTAAAAGTATCAGGGAGATACTCGAGCCTACCTCTGTCATTACCGATACTTTTTCTAAATTTAGCTACTTCTATTCTGAGTTTTTTCAGGAGTTTTTCTGTTCTTTAACTATTGGTTTAGAAGAAGCTCATTGGACGAGTGTAATGGAGGAATGGGATTTCGGGTCGGAAGAATCTAGCCTTGCAAAACTTGCAAGACAAAAAAGTAAAACTCTTCCGCTTTCTATAGAAGCTAAGCAGGTAAGTGGAGAAGAGGGAAATGAGACACCTCCGAATGAACCTAAATCAGTGGATCTTGCAGAAAAAAAGGCAAGCACTCTTTCCAAAGCGGGAGAGGCTGAATTAGAGGAAAGCCGGCAGGAGAAGATCCCGCCCTTTGCTCAATTTTTTCAAGAATTTACGGGGGTCAGTTATTTTAGGCTGCATGAGACCTCTTTTACTGATCAAGAGATTTTGTCCTTGCAGAAAGTATATCATTTCCTGTTACTAAATCTTTCAAGACAGCTTCTTGAAGAGCTTGCTACTCTTGAAGCCAAGGAAGAGAAAAAATATGTGCAAGAGCCTGAGCTTTTGCTAAGTAGCGCAGTCCATGCCATGCATATGGTAAATGAACAAGCCTTGGCGCAATTGTATTTTCACAAGAAAAAAGCGCTCACGCGCTCCCATGATCTAGTCTACTTAACAAGGGTAACTTTAGGCGCTGAATCATTAGCTGCTTTTCCTCAATCCAGATTAGACAATTTTCAAGCACGATATCCGCATACATGGCTTACCAAGGAAAAAACGCAAAGCCCTGCTACAGTGGTTACACAATCTCTTAGCGGAAATGTCAGTGCAGGAGAAGTGCGCGATTTTGTAAATTCCGCATTCGCTTCAAAAGTGATGGGCTTGCAAGGCGCAATTCAAAAAGAATTAGGAAGATCATCTCCTCTTTTAGATGCATTATCATTTGAGCCAGGTGATGTTGCAAAAGGAATGGAGAATGGAAGGTCTTTTAGAAAAAGTCTCGGCTCTTCCATAGGTTTGATCAATCCTTTGGTGCAAAAACTGGAAGCTTCTCTTTTAGGGGATCCTGAAAGCGAAATGAATCTCGCTGTGAGAGACTGTATAGTGCACCTTAAGAGAATTCAATCTAGCCTAGAGTTTATGAAACTCCACCCCGAGCAGCGTTACTATGTTCTTCATGTTCATAATGTAATAGCAAGTGTGCAGCATGCATTAGAACTTCTTTGTTATGCCCACTCGCTTAAAATGGGAATGCCGGCGAAAGAGCACAATTTAAAAATCTACATAACCCTATGTAATTGGGAAGAAAGCGCTGTCTTAACAAAAAGAGATCTACAAATTATCGAGGCATTTAATACCAAAAAAGGGATCGATTATCCTTTGGCCTCTAAGTTACTTCATAACGCAGCATGTAAACATACTCAAACACTTTGGGAATCTTTTTCAATTTCTGCCCAGGCTTTTTGTGAGGGAGAAGGTTTTTTAAGTAAATCAAAAGCAGGGAATTACGTGGGGCAGAAGTATTCTCAATTAGCAGAAGGTGCAAATGAAGCTGTTCTTGTACTTGGGAAACTAGTTGATCTTCTCTTGAAACAAGAAGAAGCTGCGCCGAATCAAGGGTCGGCTTCACCATCTAAAGATGATAAACAGAATTAACTTGATT
>JABEVM010000155.1 GCA_013041585.1 Chlamydiota bacterium | reverse complement strand
TCTATACCCTCATAAATCCAATCCCAGCCCCAGCAAGGATCTCGAGAACTGCCTTTATAGTAGCTTGAAAGTGGTCACAAAACTTGCTTCTTAGCTACCCTATTCTTAAGAATACGCTGAAATATAAAAAAACGGCTCTGAGGAGAAAAAACAATCGCTATTATATAGGCAATCGCAACCATGAGCACAACTAGACCTGAAGTAGAAAGCGGTGTTTGATACTCGGTAACAAAATGTCTTGAAAGGGCGACTGCGCATAAAGAGCAGAGTATGCCGATAAGTATGGAAGCTGCGATCACTTTCCGTAAACGGTAGGTAAAGCATCTTGCTGCAAGTACAGGGCCTACTAAAAAATTGAGTACTAAAAGCACACCAATAGCTCTAAAAGAGGCTATGACGGTTGCTGCAACTAGCACCATCAGAAGATATTGAAAAAATTGTAGTTTGATCCCAATACACTTTGCAAAAGAGGCATCAAAGCTGATCATGACAAATTGAGGGAACACTAAAAGGAAAATAAGCAGGTCAAAAGAGGTGATATAGAACATGAGCTTTACATCATCAAAATGAAGCGCATCGACATTCCCCGTAACAGCTTCTAATCCCAAATGGAGGTTTCTTGTAAAAATTGTCACAGCTACCACTCCAAGAGCAAAAAGGGTTGTAAAAACAATCCCGATGCTTGCATCTTCTTGGATCTTTATGACCTGTGTTAAAAGCTGCGTGCATACTGTTGTAAGAACCCCAGCTAAGAGAGCGGCTAGAAAAAGCACAGGAAGAGAAAAAGTTTGTTCTAACCCTCCCCCATTTCCTACAAAATGCGTAACAAAAAGGTATGCTATGACAAGTCCTAATAAAATCGTATGAGAAAGGGAGTTGGCTACCATCGTCATTTTCTTCAAAACAAGAAACGTGCCTAAAAAAGAAAAAGCAATTGCAGCGAGACTGAGCACGAGAATTTGAATTTCATCGGAGCACATGTCTGCAAAAGAAAGCTTGCCTTGGATGAAAAGAAGAATTCTTTGCGCAAGTACTGCAAAAAACTGAAAAAAATTTGTTTCCCAATATGGATTTGACATAATTTAGAGTCCTCCCCGTTTTGGAGGAATGGGTTGATGGTGGGGATCCTTCTGCGGATTTCCGAGTAGATCAATGAGCTCCTTTTCAAGCTCTGGGGTGATCATGTGCTCCATGGTCTCAGCATTGGCGTGAACTTTTTCCGCTCCTTGGCCTAAATAATCCACAAGATACACTTCCCATAATCTATGGAGACGAACTACTTTTTCCGCTCGTATAAATCCATCTTCGGTCAAACGATAGACGTTTTTATCAATTTTTTCTAACCAACCCTGCATCTGCATTTTCCAGAAAGAAAATTTTACGTGAAAAAAAGAGATGGAGCTGAGCCAAGAAATTTTTTTTACAGGAACGTTTTGTCCCTCCCCTTCTTTCCAAAAAGATTTTAAAATATTTTCCTCTAAACAGCGGTTTCTAAAAGAAATGATTCTGAAAAATCTTCTGCATAAACCTTTCTCGCTAGAGAAAAAGAAAAGAAAAAAACAGATTGAAGCAGCGCAAAGGATAATCATAGGACCTGTTGGCAAAGAAAACTTCCAATCTGGATGTCCCTCTACTAAAACAGCGGGGATTTCTATGGAAAGGTAATTTCCAAAAAATCCACTGATCATCCCGATCAGCCCTGCCATAAAAAAAAGGGAGGAGAGGCGATTTGTTAAAAAACGAGCAGCTACCGGAGGAAGGATCAACATGCCTGACATTAAGACAACTCCAACACTGCGAATTCCAACAACAATGGCGATCCCTAAAAGGACAAAAATGGCTGTATCCATATATTTTGTACTCAGCCCAATACTTTTAGAAAAATCCCGATCAAAGGTTGTCATCTGCAGCGGGCGGTAGAAAATATAGAGAAAAAAAGCAATCAACACAGCTAAAGAGGCATAGATCGTTACATGGGTCATATGCATTGTTGCAGCTTGTCCATATAAAAAAACTTGTATCTGTTTAAAAAGACGCATGTGGGTAAATTGAACTCTACTTGCTAAAAGAATCCCTAATCCAAAAAATGTAGATAAGACAAAACAAAGGGCAGCGTCGCTCTTTACTGAAAGACGTTTTTCCAAAAAGTCTAGACATACTAGAGCAATCATAGAAAAAATAAATGCACCGATAAGGATCGCTACAGCGATCAGCTCTTCGGCCTCCGGAAAAAAGAAGGAAGCGATCACAATTCCAAAAACAACTCCGGGATAACAGGCGTGGGAAAGCGTCTCTCCTAAAAGAGATCGTTTACGCAAGAAAACCATAACCCCCACTAAAGAAGAAGCAAGACACATAAGTATACTTCCTAAAGTAGATGCTTGTAAAAGCGGATCGAAAAAATAACTCCAAATTGAGGTCATTTTTACATCCCTTGGAAAGTATTTTGTGTAATTTTGGCAGCCTCGTCCAAAAGAACTGGACTTTTCCCATACCCGCGCATGACGTTTTGTTCATTAAAGGTCTCTTTGACAGATCCAGTTGCAACAAGGCAGGTATTAAGAAGAATGATCCAATCAAAATAGGTTTCTACACTTGCTAAGTTGTGATGGACGATGAAAAGGGTTTTTCCTTTTTTTTGTAATCCTTGAAATAAAAGGATAAGCTCTTTTTCTGTTTTCACATCAACCCCTGCAAAAGGTTCATCCATAAGATAAATTTCCGCATCTTGCAAAAGCGCTCTTGCGATGAAAACCCTTTGCTGTTGTCCACCAGAGAGCTGGCTGATCTGCCGATCTGCAAAAGATGTCATTCCTACCAATTCCAAAGCTTCTAAGGCAGCTTCCCGATCAGAAAGGCGAGGTCTTTTCCAAAAGCCCAGCTTATTATACCGTCCCATAAGAACCACATCAAAAACCGTAATCGGAAAATCCCAATCGACTGAACTTCTCTGCGGAACATAGGCAATTTTTTGTTTGGTCGTTTTATACGATTTTCCAAAAAAAGTGATCTTTCCTGTAATGGGAGTAACAATCCCTAAGCAAGCTTTTAAAAACGTACTTTTCCCAGCACCATTAGGTCCTAAGATTCCTACAAGTTTTCCTGCAGGAACAGAAAAGTTTAGATCCCATAAGACGGCCTGTTTATCATAGTTTACAGTTAGGTTCTCAACGTGCAGGGCTTCTTCGATCTTTTGTTTCATTTCTTTTCCCACTCTTTACGTAAAACATCTACATTATGCTGCATCATAGAAAAATATCCATCATCCGGAGAATCTCCTAAAGCATCCCCATAAAGCTCTTCTTTGGAAACTCTTACCTCAAGACCTTTTTGAGAACACACATGGACGATTTTCTTAAGCGCGTCTTTATTAACATTGGACTCTGGAAATACCACATGAATTTGATACCTGCAAAGATATTCCACGATATTTTTGATATCGCTTACGCTTAGCTGCCCTTCTGGAGCAAGCCCTTCCGGTGCTGCGCAGCGATTTTCCCAAGAGCCTGTACTGCGCTCTTCCTCGCTTGCTAAATACGCTCTTGTAAAATAATTAAAAGCATCATGACTTGTAACCAAATATCTTTTATTTTCCGGAACTTGTTTCATCTCCTCTTTAATCGATTGATGAAACTCATTCATTTTTTTTGTAAGAGTTTTTCCATTTTCTTGGTAATAGGAAGACCCTTCTGGATCAAGAAGAGATAGTGTCTCAACAATAGAAGGGATCACTTTTTCCCAAAGAGATACGTCCATCCAGATATGGGGATTAACCTGTTTTTCAAAATAAAAAATTTCTTCCGGATATTTTTTACGCACTTCATCTCCTAACACCACGCTCATAGAATGCTTTTCAATTTGGTAGCGTAAACTTCCCCCATGCTCTAATCCAAGTCCGTTACTAAATACTGCGTTTGCATAAGAAAATTTTTCATCATCTCCTTTGACAAGTTCGTAGCTATGAGGGTCCATTTCGCCTACAATCAAAGCTAGGTGATCAATGCGATCTCCTCCAATTTTTCCGACGATATCATCAACGATGGCTGTTGTTGAAAGCACTTTAGGCTTTCCATTTTTTTCCATCCATATACGTACATTAGATGGTTTTTTTTCCGATTCTTGCTTTGAGCACCCCGCTGCCCCGCAAACTAAAAAGCAAAGAAAAAAGATTTTCCCTACAAACAAAAACACCTTATTTCGCATTGGTCATACTCCGTAAAAGCGCAAAAGAATAAATTCCTTCCGAACAACCTGAAACAAATGCAATCCGAAGAGCATATCTTCCAACGCTTGTGATCTTATAAGCTCTCACACCCTGATCAATTTTATCCTCTGATACGAGCGACTTTCCACTTTTTTCATCTCTACAAAGAGCGCATGGACAATTTTTTTGTATCTCACTTAATCGATAATTGGAAATGGCTCCATCTGTCCACAAAATTGCAAAATGATAGGAATCCACCTGTTTGATCTCTCTGATAAAAACAATTTGCGATGTCACTATATATCCTTCCAAATCAATTCAAAATCGCTGACTACATTTCCAACTTGAGTCTGCATAGCAATCAGGTGTTCTTGCATTATATCTAATAAAGATAAAAAAGAGGATGCAGAAATACTATCTGGATAATTTTCGAAAATCGATTTCCCTTCATCTAAGCATAGGGAAAGATGGGGATCGATAGGAATTTCCCCAAGAAACGGTAAACCCCTTCCTTCCGCAAATCGTCTTCCCCCGCCTTTTCCAAAAACAAAATGCTTTTCCCCTGTTTTTGGATCGGAAAAATAACTCATATTTTCTACTACTCCGAGAATAGGCACATGCATTTTTTCCAGCATCTGCGTAGCTTTATGTACATCAAGAAGAGCAACTTCTTGAGGCGTAGTCACAATAATGGCGCCAGATAAAACCGCCTCTTGAAGAATTGTAAGTTGAATATCTCCAGTACCTGGTGGAAAATCCAGTAACAGATAATCTAAATCGCCCCAGTGTACATTATGCAAGAACTGTGTAATGAGGGCATTTGCAATGGGGGCTCTCACCATAGAAGCTTCATTTTCCCCTCGAAAGTAAGCCATGGAGATCATCTTAATTCCCTTTCCTACTGCCGGCAATAACGTGTTTGTTTCTTTCTCGTATTCTTGAGGAGCCTCTTCCATAGGAAGCATTTTTTGAAGAGAAGGGCCATAAAGGTCCGCATCCAAGATTCCGACAAAATATCCTTTCTTTTGTAAAGCGAGCGCTAAGTTTACGGTAACAGCGGATTTTCCCACCCCTCCCTTTCCGGCAACAACAGCTATGATATGTTTTGCTAGTCTTTTCTTTTCTAGTGAAGTCGGCTTCATGTCTACTTCCAATTAAAAATTATATAGAGAATAGTAACACAGACAACTAATTATTCTGAATTTTTCTACAATAAGTTCGTCCATTTTAGGATATATTCTCATGAAATACAAACAATATATTTACCCTCTGTGTATAGT
>JABEVM010000154.1 GCA_013041585.1 Chlamydiota bacterium | reverse complement strand
CATTAGGAGGAGGGATTACGATACAAAAGGCAGGTTTTGTGGATTTGGCATTTGCAGTAAAAAAATTATTTTCTTCCCAAAGCTTATACCATTTTTCTTCTACAAGCTTAGGTTCATAGGATTTAGGTAGGTCTTGCATAGTTTTTTTTAGAGAGTATAGAAATAAAAATAAGGTTCAAAATTAGCACATAACCTACGAAAAGTCAAAAATTTAAATTTTTCTAGGATACCTTTCCTAGCTATTTCCAAGAGGCTGGGGAGAAATCATCGATCTCTACAAATGTAGCTCCTTTATACGAGGGCCAGTCTTCTACTTTGTGGTCAAAGATCGGTTCGATTGCATACTTCTTCCAAAAGTCAGGATATCCCGGCATTCCAAAAATGCGGTTTAGATAAGACTCTGGATCCCCTGGGATAGGGATAGTCAAAGGACCGAAAGGGATCCTTGAGATATTTTCAATTTGTGAATAGAAAAAACGATCATGGTTCCAATGCCAGTAAAAATCGTAGGATTTATGGATGTACACATCTTGGACTTCATTTCTTTTTTCTAAACTCATCACAAAAATATCTGCGGCAGGATAACGGAACGGAAGGTCTTGTCCTGGATTTTTACTATCTTTGACAGCTAGGCCATCTTTTTCGTAGATTTTATAAAGTTCTTTCCAGTACTTGTGCACGACTAGGCCCACTTTCTCAAAATCTTCTTTCATCTCTTCCAATTTCTTTTCATCTATATCGAGAATAAATAGATATAGATAATCATCCCAAGGCAAAAGGCCTTTGTGACGGATGGCTCCTAAAAGAGTTTCTCTGCCTGCCCAGTACTTTGTCTGATGCTTTGTAAATACTTGATCGATTTTATCCAGCAAAACGTACAAACGATTTGATTCTTCAGGATCTAGAGCTTTGATTTCACTGCTATATTTTGGGATGGAAAGAAGAAGGTTTTCAGCTTTCGCTATGGCATCTTCAAGAGATTCATCTTTGAACATCACATAGCGATATCCGTAGCGAGTTGCAAGTAAGCGAAGAGGCCTTTCTTCAAGAGGAGAAGAAAGTACGACAAAGGGCTCTTGCAGGCAGATGTTATGAAAGGTTTTATAAGGATTTCTCGGATCGATAGGAAGGAGTGTTGCAGAAGTTGCCTTTACAAATTCTTCAGGAGAAAAACTCGCATTCGATGCGATGTTAACAAGAAGTCGGCTTGTTTTTTGTTCAGCTCGCAACCAAGTTGGAAAAGTACAAAAGGCTAAGAATGTACAAATCAAGAAGAGAATGTTGCAGCCTTTTGGTAAAGTAGAGAGTTTTTGAGAATTTCTGAAATATGTGTACATAACTTCACCTTTCAACGGTTGGTTTAATAATTATGGGAAGAATAGGAATACTTGTATCGGATATATGGCTATCAATCCAAATACTGACTATCTCCCTTGTAGTAGAATACTCTCGAATAGAAGGAATGTAATGAAGGTCAATATCGTAAGCCGACCATAGATAAACATGAGAAAAATAATCCCAAATTTTTTTCATTCCTTTACGTGTAACTAGATAGGAATAGTTTCCAAATCGCTGTCCTATTTTCATTATGTTTTTATTGATCACAAATCGATCTGTCAATGATTGCAAAGGTAGATTTTGTTGATCTGGTCGAAAATCAACATCTAGTGATGGAACGTAATTTCCCGTATGATTTTTAGTATCAATATCGGTATAAAAAGTATCCCAATCGGGATCAATCTCAAAAAGTTCCTTTAGTAATTGCGGAATTTGTTGTACATCCTCATGAAAATCCACATCATCTTCCATGATCCAGATTAAATCAAAGTCGTTATCTAAAGCGTTTTTAATTACGGACAGATGGCTTAATAGACAACCAATTTCCCCTGGGAGTAGATGCATTGGATAATGTCCTGTAAGCTCTTTTTGCACTGCCGTAGAAAGGTTCCATCCATTAATCGCACTTACCCTATTCGCTTTAAGTCCTCTTTCAGTAAAAAGAGCATTCATTCTTTTCCATTTTTCGGGCCTTTCATCTAAATTAATGACATAAATACAATCTACGAGTTCAAGACCTGATTTTTGCTTGGAAATTTCAATAGGAGTCAAATGCTTTATAGAAGCAGTTTTATAGGGAAGTTTATGCCCAGAACAACCTTTAGAAAAAAGAAGGATAACCATGAGAAACAAGTAGAAATATAAATTTTTTAGTTGCATTTAGATTTACCCCCTACTTTCGTTACTTTGTAAAATACCGCTAACCCATTCGGATAGAGTCTTTATTAAGTTCTCTCTTATCGGAATGTATAGCTTAGGATTTTCAGGTGGGTCATCAAAATTAAAATCAACTCGCTTGTTAATAAGCTCTTTTTTAGAGCAGTGCCTGGTCAGTTCCCTTAACCCGTCAAAACGAGGGTCGTTTTGCGAATCGATCAATAAAACGGGTGTTTTCAATGCAAGGCAGGGCATGGATGCGTGCAGTCTTGTTGTAATCACACATTTTGCTCGTTTATATTTTTCTAGAGTCTCTTCAGTATATTGTAACCTTGCTTTATCATTAAGACTCATTTTCTCATTTATTATGTGAGTTAAAACTTCAACCTTATACTTTGTTTTTGATCTAATAAATTGTACGCATTCCTCATCTATGTCGACCGCATAGATAATGTCATCTCTCCGACTACAGGTATTTTCTAGTGTTAAAGTTAGACAGCCGGAAAAGTAACTAGGAATATTTCTTTTTTGCAACTCTTTGAGTGTCTGATAGTCTCTAGCTCCCACTGGACTGTGCTCTTTAAGATAGTTTATACCCTCTTGTGTGAAGGCTTCGGGAATAAAGTCTTTTGTGAAGTGGATTGCTATAAAAATAGGCTTTATAAAAGGAGACGGAGGCCAGCTTTTTTCAGGAGCGGGTACATCCTTTCTATACCACGCATACTTTTTGGTATGCATGTACCAACCGTTTACTATGGTATTTACCTTTGCCTTGTTAGTAAATACACCAATAAATTCCCTATCAATACCAATGCTGTTTTCAGGTAAAAACCTTTTTGCAGCTATTGCTTGTATGTCATCTCCAATATTGTAAGAGTGATAATTGATATAGCCGAAATTGCTGTCCGCACTGCCTCTTGAAAAGTAAAGAATAAAGAAACAAAGTATGATGTATGAGATTTTTTGCATGATCAACTTTTATTTTCTATAACAAGCTACAAAACGTAACCGAAGAAAAAATATTATGCAATTAGTTGCTGATAAGTAAACCCCAATTGGAGCGATTTAAAGATGTGCCTTCAGAATCATTCTACAGCCGAGTGAATTAGCGATATAAGCTAGATGCGCAAAGAATGCTCTAGAATTTTTCATGCTCAATTAAAAGTAATAGAGGAGAATTTTCATTCTCCTTTATTACTTTCTCAAGCAAGGACTTTTGGCTTTTTTAGAAGCGGTTCTTTTAAAGCTTTGAAGGAATTTTTCTAAGAATTGGAAGAAATTTCTCTCGAATCCATGGATCTACAACTTGGTCTAACCAGTCAAGCAGCTTTTTTTCTGTTATAGGTTGTGAGCCTGTAGGTTCCAATTTATCTTTAAGGGTCATAAGTTCTTGGCAGGCCTGAGATACATTTCGCATTTCTATTGATGTGGTAGATAGCTCCCCAGCGAGAAGCAATCTGGAAAGTGAATGGATGATATTATCTGAGAAAATTCTGTAATCTTCTATGGTCTCACCAGCGCTTCTATAATGCCCATAATCAATGCACTTTATAGCCCCATTTGGCTTGACCATAATATTCCCAGGATGCAAATCATGAGGAAGGATTTTTTCACTTATGAGATAGCGGAAAGCTTGGGTAAGCTCTAGGAAAATTGTAGAAAATGTATCAGGAATTGTTTCCCAAGATTGCATTTCAGCAAAAAGGTTTTTTCCATCGATAAATTCCATTACAAGGACGCCATTTTGATCAGGAGAGTCGCCTTCTTCTGTTCTAAAAATTGTGTAGCATTCCATAAAACGGGGATCAGACAGCCTTTTTCCTATATTCCAATCATTTAAAACTTTACCCTGCTTGAAAGCAAGAGTTTGCCCCTTTATATCGACAGCAAGTACAACTCTGCCACTTGATCCATTCTTACACTCTAGCTGGTTGCGAAAAGCGCTCGAAACGGCTTTGGAAGGATCTTCGCATAATGCTTTGATGTAATTTGGATTTAGCTTTCTTAGAGGATTGTTTTTAGAGGTAAAAGAAAGTCGGCTTGCATTTTTTGCAGCGACTCTATTTCCCCTCTCTTCATATTTTTCACGTAGTTCTTGGAAAAAGCTTGCCCTTAAAAATTGGGTAAGTGAAAAGTCTTTGGGAAGAGTTGAAGGCGGATTTTTTACTTCAACTAAGCTTTTAAGTAAATTATCTACATCGATCTTGGCTGCCCAAATTTCGTGGTCTTGTCTGCCGTATAAAACCCATGCATACTTTTTCCCATCGCTTTCTTGCATGATAAAACCACCTGGGAAAACTACGTTTACGCTGTGCCAGTGTGGTTTGTAAAACCTGCCATTATAAAATCCAGGACCTACAATAGGTTCTGGACTGATATGGGTAATTTCAAAGGGCATATCTGATGAATAAAGATAAGCGCCCATGAAGTAATGAGGAGTTGGTTGTCCCAAGGAATGCCGACTTTCCATGTGTTTTTGTGTATGGAAAAAACTAAGTATCTTTCCATTTTCAAGTAGAATTCCTGGAGTTCCGCCACGCAGCTCTCCTAAATGAGATTCAATCTTGTAGTCACCTGGAGAAACTGTCTCGCATCTTCCAGTTCCCCATATCGGTCTTAGTACTTTGTGGGGGGAGAGGCTATAGGAAAATAACAATTCTCCATTATGCTCAAAAGGCACCCAGTTTTTTTCAGGTCTATTTGGATTTTCACCGTCAAATATGATAAAACTCTCATCATTGTGAACAGAAAATTCTTTGTCATAAACAAGTTCAGCAGCTCTAATTCTCACATTGTAGCCACTGCTTCCGATCAATTTTTTTTTGTCATTCTCGAGTTTTGGTGGGTTGCTTGGAGTTCCTGAATAGACGATATAGAGTTTATCTTGTACAGCGACAAGACGAACATCTTCAAAACCTGATTCGACCTCTGTACTCAGCATTTGAACAGGGCTGATAGGGCGCATGGCTTCATCAACCCATACTAGACCTAAGTAAGATTTTTGCCAGTCATCTAATTCACGAAAACAAAGTAAAATACCGCCATTCCATCGAATGATAGAAGGATTAAAGGCATGAGGGTGATTTACGATTTGGATTAGTTTTGTTTGAACGACAAATTCCTGAGTATGGATTTCTAGATCTGTTTGCGCTGGAGGTTTGTGTAAGGGTTGCTTAGGGTCGCAGCTTACTGGATTAGGATAAATTGGGTATAAAGGGTTGCGCATTTGCTCTATTCTTCTTAGAGGTTCTATTCTTAGAGGTGTAGATTCTGTAGGTTGAAATTGATTAAGCTGAGGCAAATTTCTAGGCATTCCATCAGGTATTTTTATAGACATGATTATTCCTTATTATTTTTTTTAAACATGTTATAT
>JABEVM010000153.1 GCA_013041585.1 Chlamydiota bacterium | reverse complement strand
TACTATAGGTGAATTCTTATGGGAAGTAAATTGCGAAAAAAGGCGCTTCTTGCTTTAGAAGATGGTACTCTTTTTTATGGCCATACGTATAGCAATGCTACAATGGTTTGCGGTGAAGTTGTTTTCAACACTTCAATGACGGGCTATCAAGAGATTTGTAGTGATCCATCTTATATCAACCAAATAGTTCTTTTCACAACAGCTCATGTAGGTAATGTGGGCGCAAATCAGTATGACAATGAATCAGATAAAACATGGCTAAAAGGATTAATTGTTCGTGAAATGGCCAAAAAAAGTAGCAGTTGGCGAAGCGAAGAAGATTTTCAGACTTATCTTGAGAAAAATAATGTCCCGTGGATAGAAGGTATTGATACAAGGCGACTGACAAGACATCTTAGAAATTATGGTTCTAAGAAAGGTTGCATTATGTTGGACAATATTGATGAGGATTTGGCAGTAAAGCTCGCTAAGAATCACACCAATACTAAAGATCTTGACTTATCTCGAGAAGCTGTCAAAGACTCAGAGTTTGAATGGAATAAGACAACGAGTTATTTGCCAAGCTCCCAAAATGAGAATAAAAAAACAGTTTATGTATATGATTTCGGAGTAAAGTCTAATATTTTAAGAATGCTTGCTGCTTCAGATTGTAATGTTCACGTTATTCCTAACCATCTTTCAATCCAAAAAATTTTAAATGATCAGCCGGATGGGGTCATTATTTCTAACGGGCCTGGAGATCCCGCAGCATTGCAGGATGCAATAGAGCAAGTAAGGACTTTAATTTATAGTGGAATCCCTGTGCTGGGAGTGTGTTTAGGATGTCAATTAATAGCTCTTGCGGCCGGAGGCAATACAAAAAAAATGAAGTTTGGACATCATGGGGCCAACCATCCTGTGTATAGCTTCAAAAAAAGAAAAGTGTATATCACTAGTCAAAATCACAATTTTGTAATTAACGAAAAGACTCTTCCAGGCGATTTTGTAGTTACTCATGTATCTCTTTTTGATGGATCGATTCAAGGGATAAAATCGAAGAAATTTCCTGTTTCAGGATTTCAGGGGCATCCTGAAGGTTCCCCTGGACCTCAAGACATAGTAGAAGTTTTTGATGATTTTTTCACTGAGGTTTATCAAAGACATGCCGCTAGATCACTCAATTAGAAAAGTACTAGTTCTTGGAGCGGGTCCTATTGTCATTGGGCAAGCTTGTGAATTTGATTATTCAGGAACGCAAGCCTGTAAGTCTTTAAAAGAAGAAGGTTGTGAAGTTATTCTTCTTAATTCTAATCCTGCCACAATAATGACCGATCCAAATATTGCGGATTCGGTCTATATCGAACCAATAAATTCTGAAGTTATAGAGAAAATTATTATCAAGGAAAAGCCTGATTCCCTATTGCCCACTATGGGAGGACAAACTGCATTAAATTATGCAAGGCTTGTTTCAAAACAAGGGATTTTAAAGAAATATGGGGTCAAGCTTATAGGCTTAAAATTTCAAACAATTGAAAAAGCAGAAAACAGAGAATTGTTTAAAAATGAAATGCAGAAAATTGGGGTACAGGTTCCCCTTTCGTTTTGTGTAAAAACCTGGGATGAAGCGCTTTCTGCTGCAAAAAAAATAGGATTTCCTTCAGTTATTCGTTGTTCATACACTTTAGGAGGGCAGGGCGGAGGAATTGCTTATGATTTAAGATCATTTGAGCAAATTTGCAAAGAAGGTTTCTCATTTTCAAAAGAGCTTTTAATTGAAGAATCTCTTATCGGATGGAAAGAATTTGAATTAGAGGTTATGAGAGACCGATTAGGAAACTGTATTGTAGTTTGTGGTATTGAAAATGTAGATCCAATGGGAATTCATACCGGGGACTCTATTACAGTAGCACCAATACAAACCCTAACTGATAAAGAATATCAGATAATGAGAAAAAATGCTTTTAAGGTTATCGAAGCTATTGGTATGACTTCTGGAGGCTGCAATGTTCAATTTGCAGTAAATCCATTAAATGGAAAAATGGTTTGTATTGAAGTGAACCCTAGAGTTTCAAGATCTTCCGCATTAGCATCAAAGGCAACCGGTTTCCCAATTGCAAAAATTGCTGCAAAAATTGCGCTTGGTTATCATTTGAACGAGCTCAAAAACGAGCTGACAACCACCCCTTTTCCATCTTCTTTTGAACCTGTTATTGATTATGTTGTGACAAAAATTCCTTTCTTTAATTTTGATAAATTTCCTGAGGCTAATCAGCAATTAACTACGTATATGAAGTCAATTGGAGAAGTGATGTCTATAGGGCGCACTTTTAAAGAGTCTTTGAATAAAGCTATATCAAGTTTATGCGATATATCCGGGTATGATTTTCCTAGAGAAAAGCATGAAATAAGAAAAGAATTGAAAATTCCTCATCCGAAACGTCTAGGGCTTATTTATAAAGCGTTGCAGAATGAAATTTCGGTAAATGAAATTCATTTGTTAACTGGGTATGATCGCTGGTTTTTAATGCAGATTTTAGAGTTAGTTCAAGAAGAGAAAGTAATTTCTAAAATGCAGTTGGGAGTTATTAGTTTTGAACAGATGTATCGATGGAAACAAATGGGGTTTTCCGATAAATCCTTAGCGGTCTTGCTGAAATGTGAGGAAAAACAGGTTTTCGAAAAAAGATATGAACTGAAAGTTCTGCCTACATATAAAAGAGTTGATACATGTAGTGCAGAATTTCCCAATGATACAGCATACATGTACTCTACATATGAAGAAGAATGCGAATGTAATCCAAGCTTGAAGAAAAAGATTTTAGTTATTGGAAGCGGCCCTAATCGGATAGGACAGGGAATTGAATTTGATTATTGTTGTGTTCATGCGGTGAATGCGATTAAAGACCTGGGGTACGAATCCATTATCTTAAATTGCAATCCGGAAACAGTTTCAACAGACTATGATATTGCCGAGAGGCTTTACTTAGAGCCAATAACATTGGAGCACGTTCTTGAGGTTATCTCTAAAGAAAAACCAAATGGTGTAATTATTCAATTTGGTGGGCAGACTTCATTAAACATAGGAAAGCATTTATATCAAAGAGGAATAGAGCTTTTAGGTACTCCTTTTGTATCAATAGATCTAACTGAAGATAGGAGAAAATTTCGATTATTTGCTCAAGAATTTGGAATAAACCAGCCTAAAAATGCTGCTTTTACTTCTTCCAGCGAGGCATTACAGCTAGCCAAAGAAATAGGATTTCCATTAATTCTTCGACCTTCTTATGTCATTGGGGGAAACAGTATTCAAATTATTCAAAATCAGATTGAACTTGAGAAGTATTTGGAAGAAGAGCCTCTTGAAGATATCGGCCCTATTCTTATGGAAGAGTTTCTAGAAGATGCAATAGAGGTCGATGTAGATGCTATTTGTGACGGTAAAGATGTATTTGTATGTGGAATTGTTGAGCATATTGAAAAAACAGGAATCCATTCAGGTGATTCGATGAGCTTTTTATCTCCTTATAGCTTAACTAAAGAAATGCAAAAGGAAATTTCAAGGCAAACAATAAAAATAGGGTTATCGCTTAGAGTTGTAGGTTTATTTAATGTTCAATTTGCCATTTACAAAGATAGATTACTTGTAATTGAAGTTAATCCAAGAGCTTCCAGGACAGTTCCATTGTTATCAAAAACCACTGGATTGCCATTAATTCAAATAGCAACAAAATGCATCTTAGGTCTTTCTCTTAAAGATCAAAAAATGGGATTAGAGGCAGTTCCAAAGTTTTTAGCGCTAAAAATACCTGTATTTCCATTCGCAAGGCTGCATATTGAAAATATTAAACTAGGTCCACAAATGAAATCTACAGGTGAAGTTTTGTGCGTAGGAAAAACATTTGATGAGCTTTTTATGAAAGCCAAGCTATACGTTTCCGAAAATAGAAAGCTTTTTAGGGATGGTATAGAAAAAGATATTCCTTTTTCTGAAGAAGTTCCTGAACTAAAAGTTTATCCAATTAATAATTTATCATTAGTGTAGAAAATGAGTCAAAAACACCCAAATTTTAAAAATCCTATAATTGCTGCTCAAACATTCGATTTTCCATTTGTTGCTGATACATATCAAGGTCATACAATGCCTTCAGGGAGGGAATTTGTTGGAGAGAATGCATTTATTCCTATCGAAGAATTAATCAAAAATCTTAAAGGCACAAATAAAAAAGTAGTTCTAAATATTGGAGACTCATCAACATCTGGCTGGGATAGCAATATTGTAACCCAAAACAGAGAAAGGATAGCCCAAAACCTACCCCTTCTTTCAGCTTTTTTTCAATATAAAACCTATTCCGATTGCCTTAGAGCCTTAATTAAAGACGAATATGTGGTAGTTAATGCAGGAGTACCGGCTCATACTTCATTACAAGGTAGTCGTAGGCTTAAATTGCTTTTTGATCGTTTTAATAAAGAGAACATCCCCATTCACTGGGTTACTGTCTACTATGGCAATAACGATTCTGTTTGGGATCACAATAGGCAGGATAAGGAATGGGTTGGGCGTAATATGAGGGCTTTTATTGAAAAACTTACAAAGCCTTTTAAGAAGAGCAGTTCTTCAGTTGTTACTCGCGTCTTGCCTGATGACTATCAAATATACATGAAAGAAATCATACGAACATGTCAAAACAATAATGCAAATGTTCTTGTAATTGAACCTATCACACCAATTTATTGGAAACCGGGAACTCGAGTATTAAATGAAGATCTTGAGAGGAGAAAATATCCAGGATCTGATCAAGTTTACCAACTACTTGATGATGCTAGGGCTTTATGGGCTCAAGCTATAAAGCAGACACATCATTCTGATTTTAAAGAAGTTGCTTTGCTTGAAGTTAGGGAAAAGGATTTTGTTGTACCAAGAATAAAAAGAAGTTATGTAAATATTTTGCGTAGCTTGGTTCAAGAAATGGACGTTTGGTACATCAAAGTAGATTTGGATAGGAACGAAGATGATATTTGCTATTTCATAGATTATTGTCATCCCATAGAGAAAGCTAATCAATTAATAGCTAATAAATTAGCTGAAGTTATTTCTGGTAAAGTTACAAGAAAATATGATTTTACTATGAAAAAAAATCTGTCTACTTTCTCAAAAGAGGTAGAACAACTAAACAAACTTCCTACAGATCATTACACACTATATTAAATTTATGAAAAAATCCACTTGGCAGCTTTATAATTTTGAACCCTTAGTTCTTAAGAATGTCGATAATCCAACTATTCTTGCTTTTTCTTGTTATTTTCATGATAGCTCAGCTTGCATAGTAAAAGACGGTAAAATATTAGCAGCAGTCGATGAAGAGAGATTTACTAGGAAAAAACATGATGCTAGCTTCCCGATCAATTCCATCAATTATTGCTTACAAACGGCAAAAGTTAAAACTGTTGATTTTGTTGTTTTTTATGAAAATCCCGACTTAAAATGGCAAAGAATACAAGAAACCATAAAAAAAAATCCCCCTTCAGAAGAAGCTCGCAATAGAATTGTAAAGCTTTGGACGGAGCTAAAATTTAAGCATAAAATATCGGAAACTTTTCATCAGAAAACAGGTCTTAATAATGCAATTCTTTTTCTAGATCATCATTTGTGCCATGCAGCCAGTTCTTACTATGTAAGTGGTTTTGATGAAGCGGCGGTAGTAACGATCGATGGTGTAGGAGAAAAAATTACGACTTCTTATGGCCAAGGTCATGGATCTACTCTTAAACTAGAAAAATGCATTAACTTTCCTGATTCTATTGGATTGCTTTATACAGCAATAACCGTATTTCTTGGATTCAAAGCAAATGATCACGAATATAAAGTTATGGGAATGGCTCCTTATGGAGTTATGGATCGGAATCTGAACCCATTCTATTTGAAGCTTAGAAAAACCATTCATTTAAATGAAGATGGCAGTTTTTCTCTTGAAATGAAGTATTTTGGTCATGAATCTTTTGATTCAAAAGCCTATACAGAAGATCTAATTGATTTACTGGGGCTACAACCTAATGTAAAAGAAGGTCCAATAACTTCTGAATATGAGAACCTAGCAGCGGCATTACAGCTTGTTACGGAAGATGCTGTATTCAATTTGTTAAATCATGTTCAAAAAGCTACAAACCAAGAAAATTTATGTCTTGCTGGGGGAGTAGCCCTCAATAGTGTTTTAAACGGAAAAATTTTATCTAGAACGAATTTTAAACGAGTCTTTATTCAGCCTTCTGCAGGAGATAGCGGAACTGTTATTGGTGCAGCTAAATATATTCAACATCTCTTAGACAGAAATGCTCCCACTGAACATATGGTGCATTCATCTTACGGTCCGGAATATTCGTCACAGGAAATACGGCAATTTCTTGATGAGCATAATATAATCTACAAAGAATATGAGTCTTATGATGAGGTAATAAAAGAAGTTGCAATGTTGATAAGCAAAAAAAATGTAATAGGGTGGTTTCAGGGTCGAATGGAGTGGGGACCACGTTCATTAGGTAATCGAAGTATTCTCGCAAGCCCAATTTATGATGATATGAGAGATATTTTAAATGCTAAGGTAAAGCATCGAGAAATGTTCAGGCCATTTGCTCCAGTCGTTTGCTTAGAAGATGCTTCAACTTTTTTTGAATGTGATATGCCGATTCCTGAGCCTACGGACTATATGCTAATGGTATACCCAATAAAAAATGATATGAAAAAAAAGATGCCCGCGGTTACTCACGTAGATGGAAGTGGAAGGTTACAGACTATTAGAGAAAATCAAAACCTCTTGTATTATAGATTGATCAAGGAGTTTGGTACACTTACAGGTGTTCCTATCTTAGTTAACACAAGCTTTAATATTAGAGGAGAACCTATAGTTTGCTCCCCAATGCATGCCTACAAATGTATGATGGGGACTGAGATTGACTATTTGGTAATGGGTCGTTTCTTGGTAAAAAGAATTGATAACATCAAGGATATTTGGCAGCCATGTGTAATTGACTAAAAAAGGCATTGTTTTTTTCATTTTCCATATGCCATATTAAACTAAATTATTTATTTGGTGGATATGCAATTCAAAAAATTAAACTTATTTCCTCTATATGCAGTGATTTTTGTAGCCTTCTTGGGCTATAGTATGATGATAGCCATTTTCACTTCATTGGCTAGTCAGGGATCCTTTAAAATAACAGGTGATTTACGCCAGTTTTGGCTAGGATTTCTTCTTGCTCTTTACCCGTTGGGACAATGTCTTGGAAGACCTTTCATTCTTAAGCTTGCTAATTATTATGGGAAAAATAGAGTTTACTTTATTTCCTTAATTTTCACAGCAATAGGTTATGTGTGCATAGGAACCTCTATTGACAAAAATTTTATTGCTTTATCAGTAAGTGTATTTTTTACAGGGTTGTCTGAATCAAATATAACAATTGCTGCTCAAACCGTCACCCATGTGTCTCTTTCCCTTAAGAGACCGGAATTAATCAGTCGTATTGAGGGTAGTATTGCATGTGCTTTTTTTGCAGGCCCTCTTCTTTCGGCATGGAAAGCACCCATTAATCCATCCAGACCATTTTTTATAGTAGCTGGTATACTTATTGTGATCTGCGTTAGTTTCGTAATACGTAGGCTTTTCTCTCGCCTTCCGGAAATATCGATAAAAATGAATGATGTCTCTCCATTTAAAACCTGGCAATTAGGATACATAGCACCTTTCATTCTTAATTTTGCTCTATATTTTTCAATTTTCGGTTTTTTCCGAGCATATCCCTTGCATTTAGATTATTATTTTAACATGGATATTAGAACTCTTTCGCTCTCTATTACGGGCGTTTCAGTGCCTATTATTCTAGTGACTTTTTTGGTTACTCATAGATTGGTTAAGAGGTTTTCGGAGCATAAAGTAGCAGCGACAGGAGCTCTTATAATAGGGGTTTTTATGCTACTTTTGCCTTTAATAAAAACATTTGGAATCCTTCTATGGATCTGCCTTATATTGATTGGTGCGGGAATTGGTCTTTGTCTGCCTGTAGCTCCTATGTTAATTGCTAAGGTGGTTCGTAGATGGGAGCGTGAACCTGTTACCGAAAATGATGAATCATGGGTGCTTATTTCAGAAGCAATTTCTTCATTCGTTGGAGGGATTCTTGGCTTTATTCTACTTGACCTACCACTTTTTGTGTTTGCAGGTTTTGCACTATTTGCTTTTTCATGCTTGTTAATTAAAATAATGAAGACTTAACAATTCATTTATTATTGGTTGTAGATGAGGCTTATTCTTATAACTATCCTTTGTGGATTTCAGTTCGGTTATCATTGTGCAATAATTGCCGGTGCGCATGGATTTTTAGCAGAATATTTTATTTTGGATCAAACAAAACAAGCATTTGCCGTTAGTATAATATTGATAGGAGGACTCATTGGGTCTTTACTGGGGGGAATACTTGCTGATAAATTGGGAAGAAAATCCTCTTTGCATTGGACTTCTTTATTACTTATTGTTTCGACAATGATCGTGTCTTTTGCTCCATCCTACATCACTTTTCTAATGGGAAGAATTCTTCAGGGTATTGGATTAGGAATTACTACAGTAGTAGCCCCAATATATCTAGCTGAAGCTGCCATATCTTCAAAAAGAGGTGCTATCGTTAGTTCTAATCAATTTGCGATTCCATTAGGAATTTTGACTGCATACGGTATTAGCTATATTTTCTCTAGTAGTGGTAATTGGAGAATGATGTTTATGCTTGGAGCTGTTCCAGCAGTGATTCAGCTAATTGGGTTTTTCTTTCTTCCAGAAGTGGTAGTAAGAGATAAAAAATCCTTAGAAAATTGGAGAACTCTCTTTACTCTACGATATCGTAAACTTCTTATTCTTGGAG
>JABEVM010000152.1 GCA_013041585.1 Chlamydiota bacterium | reverse complement strand
ATTGTTAATGGAACAATATAAATGGGAATGCTCACTCCAGAGTTTTTGTATACATCGACAAGAAACTCATCGGGTACAGCTACGGCATCGAAATACGTATTTAAAATGGACACCCATGCTTGTGGGATCTTCGTGCTCTCTACCATTGAATATGCAATTTTGATGTGCTTTTCAGATGGAATATTGAAGACTTTTTTGTAATAAGTAGCATCGGGAACTCCCAGAACCTCTTCAAACAAAACGACAGGGCCTATTTTTTTTTCCTTATGAAGTAATCTATTTATCTTTTTAGGAACATCTGTCATGTCAAAGACGTCGGTTTGGATAAAACCAATATTAAGATCGCCCTGAAGAGCCTTGATCACTTCTACAGGCTGTCTTCCTATGCTGTCGGTCATTTTAACTTGTCCGATGATCGTAAGGTCTGTATGGGCATTGTCTTTGCGTGATTTGCTTTTAACGCCCGAAAAATGATAGAGTAAGGGTAAACAAACAAAGAAGGCGAGTAGTATAAAAGTTATCTTTTTTTTCATAAAAAAATAGATTCTAGAACATTTTTCGTATAAGAAGGAAAGTAGCACAGCAAGAGATATAGTAAAAGGATTTACATGAACTCTCAGGGATTCAAAAGTAAAATCATTACACCCACCGAAATGGCCAGAATAGAAAAACTTGCCGTTTCTCAAGGGTCATCTATTGAACAGTTCATGGACCTCGCCGGAAAAGCAGTCGCTGAAGCTGCAGAAAAATTTGTAAAAAGTCATAACTTAGCAAAAGTTGCCACGCTTCTTATCGGGAAAGGTAATAATGGTGGTGATGCTTATACTGCAGGGATTGCCCTTCTCCAAAAAGGGTTTAGAGTGCAAGCAAGGCATCTCGTTCCAAAAGAAATGTGCAGCAATCTCTGCCAAAAAAAGTACGAACATTTTTTATCTGCCAGGGGAGAAATTTTGGAAGGAGAGACAAATTATCTTCCTTTTCTTTCGGAAGGAATTATCTTAGATGGGATCTTCGGCACCGGATTTCATGGAAAAATAGAGAGTACCATCTCTACTTTTATCGAAGCTGCCAATAAATCTTCTCTTCCAATTCTCGCGATTGACATCCCCTCCGGAATTGATGGAGCTACGGGAAAGGTGGAACAGGTAGCGATCAAAGCTACGCAAACCATTTTTCTAGGATTTGCTAAACTCGGCTGTTTTATTGGAGATGGATTTAACTATGCTGGAGAACTGATTGGAGTGGATTTTGGACTTCCTTCCACTCTTACAGATAATGTGAAACCAGTTGCGATTCTCATTGAAGAGCATGAAGCTAAGGCGCTGCTTCCTCATATAAAGAGGACTCGTCATAAATATGAAGCGGGATATGTCATAGCGGTTGCGGGATCACCTGGTATGGAAGGCGCTGCTACTTTATCGTCTACAGCAGCTTTACATACAGGTGCTGGCATGGTTCGGCTTTTCTTTTCCGATCCAAATCCTCGAAGTGAACCTATTGAAGCAGTTAAAGAGTTTTATGATCTTGCAAAACCCGAAAGGATTTTTGAGGAATGTCAAAGAGCGCATGCTCTTCTCATCGGCCCAGGACTTGGTAGATCAAAAGCCGTTACTAAAATGCTTAAAAAAGTGTTGCCGGATATGGAGATCCCAACTGTAGTCGATGCAGATGCGCTTCATTTCTATGCGCAGTATCCAAATGAAAATTTCCCAAAACGGGCAGTTCTCACGCCACACTTTCAAGAAATGAAAAATCTACTTCCCAAGAATTTTGGAACTTTAACCAAAGAAAATTTTCTTAAGATATGCCAAGATTTTGTAGATAAGAAAAAAGTCACGCTCGTTCTCAAAGGAGCTCCCACTTTTATTTTCTCGGAAGATAGTGTTCCTCTTTGTATATGCAGAGGTGATCCAGGAATGGCAACAGGAGGGAGTGGAGATGTTCTTACGGGAATGATCGCTTCTTTATTAGCCCAAGGACTCTATGATGTCCCCGCGGCAACTCTTGCTGTATTTATTCAGGGGCTCTCTGGTGAATATGCAGCCAAAGAAAAAACGTCGTATTGCATGGTAGCTTCTGATTTAATCAGCTCTCTTCCTAAAGCCTTTTCTCATCTTTTGAAAAAGTAAGATGTGTACCACGCTGCAAACTTTTCTATGTCTTCTTGCGGAGAGGTTGTAGAAAATGAATTATTCCACATGATTGGTTAAGTAATCGAAGTTCTCTTTGTTTTCAACTTGATGAAGAATTGTTAAATTCCATTTCAAACTTTTCAATTGTTTTTAAAATTGATTGCCATTCCGGGACTTCCCTGAAGAACATTGCCTCCATTAAAACATAGTCCTTTTCAAGATCCTTTAAGATCCGAGCTAGCGGTAAAAGTTTCAAGGTGCCCTTTCGAGCCGTCCCATAATTTGCCCAATTTGATGCAAAGTAAATGCTTTTGTGCATGGCAACTCGTTCAAGCAAAGCAGCCTCAGTAAGTGCTGTTTCCTTAATTTCAGAATTTAGTAAACGAAAAAAATCATAGAAATGCCTTGAAATTCGCGGTGGAATTTTCTTATCTTCAGGAAGATGGGCGTACTGATGAAGAATTGTAGCTTTCTCCCAAAAAGTTCGTTCAGCATTCAGCACCCGAACACATACTTCAGGTTCATAAATTTGCTTTTTTAAAGCCTCTTTGGCGTAGCTCTGTATTTTACGTTCACTGACAGGCCAGTGTTCCGATCTTGCACCAATTTCGATTTTCACAAGAGGGCGAATGTACCCATTTTTTGAAGTCTTGCTTGGATATTCAAATAGTAGTGTTTGAGCATCAGGGTCGTCTTGATCAGAGAAAATTTGCCAACCTTTTGTTGTTCCGAGCTTTGTAACAATGGCTTCTTTTAGGCTGTTTAGCATCTCAGTCTGAACATAGTTTGAACAAGTTTTTGAAAGATTATCTAATACAGCTCTTTGTTTTTTCTTAGAAGGCGCATTTTCAGGGTCATCGGGCCATCCAAAACCTAATACTTCTCTTTCAATCGAAAGATCGATGTCTTCTGAGAAACGATCAATCATTTTATATACTTTTGAAAGAGAAGTACCTCCTTTGAAAGTGAGGTGAGATTTTATCTTTTCTAATGAAAATAGTCTTTCAAGAACCCACACAACCCAAT
>JABEVM010000151.1 GCA_013041585.1 Chlamydiota bacterium | reverse complement strand
CATGACCTGATTGAAAGAACTGCAGAGCCTTGCTTAAAAGCTTTGAAAGATTCAGGTCTTGCTAAAGAAAAAATCGATGAAGTGATCTTAGTGGGTGGAATGACCCGTATGCCTGCAGTAGAAAGAAAGGTACAGCAAATCTTCGGAAAAGAGCCTCACAAAGGCGTGAACCCTGATGAAGTGGTAGCGATCGGCGCTGCAATTCAGGGCGGTGTTCTTACTGGTGATGTAAAAGACGTTCTGCTTTTGGACGTAATTCCTCTTACGCTTGGAATCGAGACGTATGGCGGAGTGTTAACTCCTTTAGTTGAACGTAACACAACTATCCCTGTACAAAAAAAACAAGTCTTCTCTACAGCCTCTGACAATCAACCTGCAGTGACAATTGTTGTTCTGCAAGGGGAAAGACAAATGGCTAAAGATAACAAAGAGATCGGAAGATTTGATCTTAGCGATATCCCTCCAGCACCTAGAGGTATGCCGCAGATCGAAGTTGCTTTCGATATCGATGCGGACGGAATCCTCCATGTATCTGCAAAAGATGTTCAAACAGGCAAACAGCAAAAGATTCGTATCGAAGCCAAATCAGGCCTCAGCGAAACGGAAGTTAAACGTATGCTGAAAGATGCTGAAGAACACATGGAAGAAGATAAAAAGAAAAAAGAAGAAGTGGAAGCTCGCAACGAAGCGGACTCGCTTGCCTTTAGAGCAGAAAAGTCTTTAAATGAGTTTAAAGACAAACTTCCAGCTCCTATTATAAGCGATGTTCAATCTAAGATCGATGTTGTCAAAGAAGCGTTAAAAGGCACCGATATTGGACGTATTAAGGCTGCGACTGCAGAACTAAACCAACATATGCAAAAAATTGGTGAAGCAATGCAACAAGCGCAAGGCACAGCTGGAGCGCAAGCCTCTTCTCAATCTTCTTCACAAGCCTCTTCTAAACCTGATGTAGAAGAAGCGGAAGTGGAAATTCTGGATGACGAAGATAAAAAGAAAAAGTAATCATTAATTTTTCGATAAGATTTGATTAATAATGGCCTTGTAGTTTACAAGGCCATTTTACTATATAAGAGGCTGCCCATGTTTTTACTTTATTTGGCACTAGCTAGCATCACGACAGCGATTTCTAATTTATTCATTCGTAAAAGTACAGATGCAAGAAAAGAGTTTGGCGGGGATCCTTTCCTTCCGCAAAGACTACTCTCATCGGTTGCAGTGATTGCTCTATTTTCTTTCGTCGGTACGGGCAAGTTTTCCTTCGATGTAAAGATGTCTCTTCTAGGAATTGTATCAGGAATTTTCTTAGGTACACTTATGTGGGCAACAGGCCGCAGCGTAAATCGCGGACCTTCGGGCCTTAGTTTCTCTATTATTAACGCTGCCTGCGTTGTTCCCCCAATTATCATGGTCAGTCTATTTGGAATTGCATACGGCTTTGATTACACGATAAGAAATGCCTTTGGGGCTGTCTTAGTCGTATTCGGATTACTTTGGATGGGCTATGGACAAGACACATCTTTTAAAAACCAGTATAAAAAATGGCTCTTTTGGGTTCTGCTCTCTTTTACAATCCATGTTCTGCACCTTACTTTTTTTCAGTGGAGGGCGCTTCTCATGAATGAATGCTACCCTTCTTCTCCCTTGCTCCCTTTTGTCTGTGACCCAGAAAAAGGAGATGGTTTTATGATTTCTATGTTCCTTGTCGCAGCCCTCATTCAAAAGCTTGTGTCTAAGGCAAGTTTTACTTTTACTTTTTCAGACCGTCCACTATGGAAGTTTGGAGTTGTCGGCGGACTATTTAATGGGATCGGTGGGTATTTTATGATTAAAGCTACAGAAACTGCTGCAACCCCGATAGACAAGGCCACTTTATTCCCCCTCTTTTGTATCGGTGTTATTTTCTTATGCAACCTTTGGGGAAATCTTCTATTTAAAGAAAAAATTAAGTGGATTGCAAGCGGTGTTTGTTTTGCAGGTATCTTTATCAGCCTGTTTTAAGAAACAGTAAATCTCAATTTCGTTTCCTTTTAATCACTATTCGAGTACTGTTCTTGCAAAAATTTTTGCAAATTCAATCATGCATGTTAGCCTTCTCCCATCAACACCGTTTTTGCCTGCTTCCTCTCACGCTATATGTGATGACGATGAGCCATGGGGCCACTCAGTATCTAGCGCTTTAGAACAACTCTATACAGTTGGAGCACAAACATACCTCCCCTGTTTAGACACCCAGCTTATACGAGATACGAAAACATATACCTATGTTGAGTTAAATAAAGTCTTTAATCAAGGGATAACCCAGAGAGTAGAACCAACTGAAGCATCTGCATCCTGCTCTGGACCTTCTCTTTTAGATGAATGCCCATCACCTGTTATTTCTCTCCGAGACCTATCCATTGTCCGGCCTCAGCAGCAAAACGCGATTCATCTCGATCCAAATCAATTTTTCAATCCACTTGAATTTAGTCCCCTGAAAAGGCAAGCTCCTCACCTAAGCCTTGAGACGATCCATCAAATTTATCAATATGTACAGGCATTCAGCAATTTATACTGGGATATAGCTAGGGAATCACAAAACTGCGTTCTTCTTCGTAGAGAAAGTTCTCATTTACAAAGGTCTCTTATTTTTACTCCAGATAACCGTGCGATCGTTCTTCTAAACAGGACTAACAATCCAGCTATGCCAGAAAGAGATCGGCTTCTTGGAGAAGGTTCTTACAAAAAAATTACACTTGCAATCGATCTATCCGGGGAGACTTACGCCTCAGCAGGTTTTATCAATACACCGCCGCTTGCGCTACAAAACTATGCACGGTTTTCCACTGTGCCGGGTTTTATACACTGCCATTATATTGTCAACTACCCAAGATCTGAAAAAGAGCTAAGCAAGCTTACAGGCCCAGAAGATCACCAAACCAAATCAAGGCTTCTTTTAGAGTTTTGCGATGCGGGCGATCTTGAAAAAGCTATACAATCTGGATCTCTTTCTCCGAAAGCCAAGAGAAATATTTTTATCAGCCTTTTACATTATCTAGCCGATCTTCATGATAACCTGCGTAGTGTCCACCGTGATATAAAACCGTCAAATATACTTCTTAAAAGACTCCCAGATGGTGAAATCATACCCATAATTTGCGACATAGATGCAATCTGTCTAGACACGGACGAAGAAGAACTTGAAAACAACTGTGGTACAGTCGACTATTACTCTCCTGAATTTGCAAAAGAATACTTAAGCGACGATGATCCTCTTCCGAGTAAAGCTAGACAAATCAATGATATGTGGGCTTTTGGATGTACAATGTTCGAGCTTTTTGAAATGGGTGAGCTGCCTTGGGCATCCGTCCCGGACGATGACGATGTTTATGAGCAAATAGCCGAATTAACAGAACAATGGTTCCCTGAACCTCCTAAAGAAACTCCAGAACACCTCATTTGGCAAGTCTTAAACGTAAACGAAACGCAGCGTCCCACTGCAAAAATTTTATTGAATCAAGTTCACAGAGTTCAATGGAAGGCATAAAATAAGCCATCCTCCCCTGCCCCCGGAAAACGTTATTCCTCTCTTTTATATCAGCACAAAGCGAGAGATTTTAAAAAAATTTATATAAATAACAATTCTGT
>JABEVM010000022.1 GCA_013041585.1 Chlamydiota bacterium | reverse complement strand
CTAAACGCAAAATCTAGAATATTATTTTTTTACGAGTGGAGATCCCTACGATGGATGCAATTTTTCTTTCCCGAATTCAATTTGCTCTAACTAGCATGTTCCATTACATTTACCCTCCTTTGAGCGTAGGCTTAGGAATTCTTCTCGTTGTTATGGAAGGTATTTATCTTAAGACAAAGAATCCTCTTTATCGAAGAATAACAAAATTTTGGGTCAATATCTTTGCACTTACCTTTGCTTTAGGTGTCGCAACAGGACTTGTGCAATTGTTTGGATTTGGAACAAATTGGGCTAGGTATTCAAAATTTGTTGGGGATGTTTTTGGAAGCGCTCTAGGTGCCGAGGGTGTATTCGCTTTCTTTTTAGAAGCAGGGTTTCTTGGCATTTTACTTTTTGGTTGGGAACGTGTTAAGCCAGGAATTCATTATTTGGCAACGATTCTTGTTTGTGTAGGTGCTCATTTCAGCGCTGTATGGATTGTGGTCGCAAATTCTTGGATGCAAACTCCTACTGGCTATAAAATTGTTGGAGAAGGCCTCCAGGCAAAAGCTGTAGTTACTGATTTTTGGGAAATGATGTTAAATCCATCTTCAATTGATAGAATTGTTCATGTTCTCATTGGTTGTTGGCTGTCAGGAATTTTTTTAGTGCTCAGCGTAAGCGCTTATTATTACCTAAAAAAAAGGCATTTGGCTTTTTCAAAGGCCTGTATGAAGATCGGTCTTATTGCAGCCTCTATTGCCTTGGTTTTGCAGTTAATTTCAGCGGATTCATCAGCAAAAGGTGTTGCGACGTATCAACCAAGCAAACTCGCTGCAATGGAAGGTGTGTACAAAACAGAAAAATCCACTCCTATGATGATATTTGGGTGGATCGATGAAGAAAAAGAAAAGGTAACAGGCTTAGGAATTCCAGGACTTCTCAGCTTTTTCGTATATCGGGATTTTTCTACACCCGTAGTAGGTTTTGACCAAATTGCTAAAGAAGACAGGCCCCCTAGTAATATTGTATTTCAATCTTACCATACTATGATTTACATGTGGGGATTGATGGTTTTGGCAGTTCTTTTGGCCACATTTTTTTGGAAAAAAGGAAGCTTGGCTAAAGCTAAAATGACCCTGTTATTTCTCGTGTTTTCTGTGCTGTTTCCTCAGATTGCCAATCAAGTTGGTTGGATGACAGCGGAAATTGGAAGACAACCTTGGATTGTATACGGCGTTCTACGAACGACGGAGGGTGTATCGACCAACATTAATGCAAACCAGGTGGTTGGTTCGATCATCATGTTTATTTGTATTTATATTCTTCTTTTCACTTTATTTATTTATCTATTAAATAAAAAAATCCAACACGGTCCTGAAGAAGAAGACACAATTCATGAAGAGGCCGCGGTTTATCAAGATCGTAGCTATACGTAAAAATACTGAGGAGGTTTCTCTATGTCGATATTTTCACTAGAAGTGATTTGGTACCTTGTCATTATTGTTTGTATGATCTGCTATTCTGTTTTGGATGGATTTGATTTAGGCGTAGGGGCTTTACATCTTTTTACAAAAAAAGATGAAGAAAGAAGGGTTTTTTTAAATGCAATTGGCCCTGTATGGGATGGAAATGAAGTTTGGCTGGTTGTAATTGTTGGAGCTCTTTTAGCTGGATTTCCAGAAGCGTATGCTACTTTGCTTTCTACATTTTACAATTTAATTATGCTTTTCTTATGCGGTTTGATTTTCCGAGCTGTTGCAATTGAATTTCGAAGTAAGATGGAATCTCCTATTTGGCGTAAATGCTGGGATGCAGTTTTCTGTATAGCAAGCGTTCTCATAGCTTATGGAGTGGGTGTTATTTTAGGAAATTTGGTTGAAGGAATTCCCTTAAATGAAAACAGGGAGTTTGTAGGTGTATTTGCAGACTTTCTCACTCCTTATACTCTTCTTTTAGGAGTAACATCAGTGGCTCTTTTTATGATGCATGGAGCTATCTATTTAACCATGAAAACAGAAGGGAAATTGCAAAATACCTTACGCAAATGGGTAAATCGTACGATTATCTTTTTTGCAACATTCTATATCATATCAACGATTGTAACTCTTTTTTACATGCCGCATATGATAGAGCCAATTATTAAGCATCCTTGGCTTTTCGCAGTGCCTGTGGCAGCCTTTTTCACAATTGTGAATATTCCTTATCAAATTTCTAAAGGGAACGTAGGCTGGGCTTTCATATCTTCTTGTTTTAGTATATCGTTTCTTCTTTCTCTTTTTGCTATAGGGACTTTCCCTACACTCATTCGCTCTAGTCTTAATCCTACTACAAATAGTCTATTCATTTGGGACGCAGCATCTTCTCCATTAACACTGAAGGTTCTTTTAATTATTGTCATAATCGGGGTTCCTCTTGTGATTGGGTATAGTATTTACATATATCGTTTGTTCCGAGGTAAAGTTAAGATCGAAAAGGGAAGTTATTAATTAAAAAATTGAGCTGGTAAAGCACTTAAAGAAAGCCATCTTTAAGCATTTTTTCTTACTCGCAGAGGACTTTGGAAGTGATCTCATGCCACACTCCCTTCGCTTTCATTTTTTCTCTGAGCAAGTCGTATGCGTCTTTTGAGTAAATTTCCCAAAATTCATTTTTAGTATAATAAGATCTACTATAGAGAATTTTTCTTCCGCTGAAAATTTTTGTTTTACGCTCTATCTTTTTTGTAATCTCTTCGATAGGGGCATAATACGAAGGCAGGCCATACACACCTATATTGATAAAAAGGGCATCAGGCTCATTACTAAGATGATGGGCAAAGATTTCAGGATGATTTGTTCCTTTAATAGGACATAGCCAAATGGGTAACGTTCCCGGACTTTCTAGAGCTTCTTTTAGAAATTCGGAAGACTTTTCTTCAGGGATACAAAAGTCTTGGATGATCAGCCTATCTTGCGCCCATTTCTCTGCTTTGTGAAATAGTTTCCAAAGATTTTGACTGCTCACAACCCGGTGTAAAATTGTGCGAAGGAATGGATTGGGACCGGAGGGGTTATGATATTTTTGAATATCCCCTTTACTAAATTTTTCATTTTTTGATTTTCCAATTTTACAAATTACTTGCGTGATAAAACGAAGTAAAAGCGGGAGCCTGCAGAGATAAGATCCCATCCAAAAAGCCCCTTGGTCATAACGAAAGAGGTATTCTTTGGAAGTCATCACTTCTTCGAATATATTTACCTTGCTCGTAACTTTTTTAACATGCTCGTAATACCACGGAGAGGAAAGAGATTGTAGCGAAAAACAAGGCAAATGACAGGCAAGATGCGCTTTTGAGCGAAGATTTCCTTCCATAACCACGCTATGATCCTTTGCAAAGACGATGCCATCTATAAAATCTGGAGGTGTGGGGGCGTGAGAAAGATGTCTTATGAAATCAATTGCTTCCCCAGGTTTTGAAAAAGAGTGGTAGCGAAGGTGGACGAAATCTTTAGTAGGTATAAGTTTAAGTTCTGCAGAAACGAGAACTCCTAAAGAGCCATATGAGCCTTGTATGCCATAAAATATATCTTGGTTTTCTGAAGGAGAGGCCCTAAGTAAAGTCCCATCTCCGCAAAGGATTTCAAAGGCATTACAGTTGTCGCTAAAACTTCCAAAATGGTGGGATGAGCTTTCCATAGCTCCTCCCATAATCGCTCCTCCAATTGTGATCCCCTTAAATTCAGGAACAACAGGAGGCATGAGACCCAAAGGTATCGTTGCCTGAAGAAGATCCTTCATGGTCACCCTAGGCTCTACAATCGCAATATGTTTTTCTAGATCGATTTGAATGATGTCTTGTAGTGGTCCAAGATCGAGTTTGCTAGTTGATTTTTTATAAGATTTTGAACGTGTTGTATTAGACTGGCCTGATTGATATCTAAGATCGATGGAAGAGGCTTCCTCAGAATTTTTTTTTACGAAAAACTTCTGAAGTTGTAGTTGCAGGTCTTCTACTTTTCTTTTGTGATGTTGTCTTTCCATTTTTCCAACTTAAATCTCAATCGGAGAGTGAGCAAATTGAATATGCTGTGTTTTTTGTAAGTATGGCTCTATTTCTTCTTTAAGGAATTCTTCTGTTTGCTCTTTGGCTCTACCAATGAAATTTTCTACTCGAACAATTTTCTCTATGTCTTTTTGCGATAGGCCAATATTTTTGTCAGCTATGATCTTATCCAAAAGAGTGCAAGAGGATCCCTTTTCTTTCATTTCTTGAGCTGCGTCTTGGGCGTGGCTATGAAGAAGACTGTGGATCTTCTGTCTGTCTTTTCCTTGTGCTACAGCTGCCATTAAAATGTTCTCGCTAGCTAAAAAGGGCAACTCTTCTTTTAGATTTTTCTCGATCATTTTTGGATAGATGATCAGATTTTTTGTGATATCAATCACTAGATTCAAGATTGCATCCGCAGAAAGAAATGCTTCCGGTATGCTGATTCTTCGATTAGATGAGTCATCTAAAGATCTTTCTAGCCACTGGGTTGCAGAGGTGTAAGCTGGATTTTCAGCTAAACTGATCAAGAATCTGGCTATACCGCACACTCTTTCCGATTTCATAGGATTGCGTTTATGAGGCATTGCAGAGGACCCTATCTGATCAGGGGAAGAGGCTTCTTCGATTTCTTTAAGATGGGCTAAAAGCCTTAGATCACTAGCAAATTTATGACAGCTAATTGCGACTGCATGAAGAACATAAAAAACAGCCATGTCTTGTTTGCGAGTATAGGTTTGCCCAGATATCGGAATAACCTTAGAAAATCCCATTTCTTCGCAAATAAGATGCTCTAATTTTTTGACTTTTTCATGATCGCCATGAAAAAGCTGCATAAGAGAGCTTTGCGTTCCGGTAGCGCCTTTCATTCCAAGAAATTTAATTTCTTTAGTCTCATTCTCTAAATGTTTTAAATCTAGGAAAAAGTCTTGGAGCCACATACAGGCCCTTTTCCCTACGGTTGTAGGTTGAGCAGCTTGTAGATGCGTATAGCTAAGGGTTGCTAAAGAAGAATGTTTTTTTGCGAATTCGGAAAGGTTGCGAAGGACTTGCACCAATTTAGCATGAAGTAAATGCAATCCCTCTCTCATTTGAAGGATATCTGTATTATCTGTCACGTAACAAGAAGTTGCGCCCATGTGAATAATTCCACGACTTTCCGGAGCTGCATCTGCAAAAGTATGAATATGAGCTACGACGTCATGCCTGAATTTTTTTTCATATTCTTCAGCTTTTGAAAAATCAATCGAAGATGCCGCTTTTTGCATCGCTTCAATCTGCTTGTCTGTAATAGGAAGCCCCAATTTTTTTTGAGACTTAGCGAGAGCCACCCAAAGTTTCCGCCATGTTTGATGTTTGAAAGAAGAGGAGAAAAGAAAGCTCATCTCTTTTGATGCGTAACGAGAACTCAGACTGCTTTTGTAGTGATTTACATCCGTCATATTTTATTTGCGACTTAGTAAAGTTTGTAGAGATTGAAGATGTTTTTGAATTTTTTGTTTTTGTTCTACTGATGGAGTGAAATCAGGATCTTGAAGGAACTCTTTAGCTTTTAAAAGTGAAGCTACAATATGGAGCGCATGATCCGAAGCTCTTTTATCAGTTTTTTCTAAAGGAAACGTTTTGCGGATTAATACAAGAAGCTCTTGCTTTGGCTGACCATGATAATTTTGGATAATTTCTTCCTTTTTCTCCATAGGGCCATTTCTGCTAGCTAGGCTATATACCGCCTGTCTTGGCATTGCATCTAACTTGTCATGTAAAAGATTGGAAATCGAATTATAGAATTCAAAATACTGCAAGAAATTATAGGGAGTCTGTCTATTCCCATAGGTTGCAATGAGCCAAGCGCTAAAAGCGCCATCTTTATACCCTTTTAGAATTTCTCCAGCTTTTTTAATCCTCTCTCCATGAAGCATTGCAGCTTGGTTTTGAATTGCCTTTACTTCGGAAGTAATGGCAATCAATGATTGTAAGTCCATTTGAATATCTTGGGACTCTTCGCCAAATTCGCGTAAAATATACGCAATGTACTCTTGCTCTTTTGTGGAAAGAGGTGTGACTCTAAATACTCCAGAAAAGCTAGAGAGATCGCCTTTTGAAGACATTTCAGCGAGACTTGTCATTTTAGAAAGACTTTTCGTAGCCGCTTTAAATCTTTCGGATAGGAACGAGTTTACTTTAGACATAGGATGTAAAGCCGTTTTACATGCGTTGAAGGATTTCTTGAGTCAGAGCTATATAATCTTCTGCTGCTCTACTAGTCGGAGCTGTTTCAAAAACTGGTTTTCCGTAAACGGAAGCTTCTGAAACTGCAATGTCTCTGCGTACTTTAGCCTGCAAAGCCTTTCCTGGAAAGGTGCTTTCAATGACCTCTAAAAACGCTTGATTACTTTTTCCTCTTGGATTCCAAAAAGAGAGGGCAACACCTAAGATTGAGAATGGATGCCTTGAGGAAATATTTTGCATGAATAGGGCAAGTCTCTGCAGCCCTTTTACGCTATAAAATTCAGGAGTTGCGCAAACCAGAGAATGATTTGATGCGATCAAAGCAGACTCTGTAAGCCAGCAAATAGAAGGCGGAGTGTCTATGATAACGATATCGTAGGGAAGAGGTTTTAAAATTTCTCTAAGCCTTTCGTGAGAGTATCTATCAGCAGCCAAAGCCCCTGTAACTTCAACTCTTTCCAGCCATGTATCCGCAGGAATTAAATCCAAATTGGGGATGCTTGTTTTTAAGATAATTTCATCCACCTTTTTCGTTCCTTGCAAAACCGGGGCAAGACTGTCTAAAGAGTCTGGATCATAACCAAGCCCTGTAGTGAGATTTGCCTGCGCGTCAAAGTCGATAAGGAGAACCTTTTGATTATGGAGTTTCGCCAAAGCGCTTGCTAAATGCAAAGAAGTCGATGTCTTGGCTGTGCCACCTTTAAAACTACTGACTGTTATTGTTTTCATATTCTTCCTTTGAAGAGAAAGGTGATACGAGAGATTTTGTTTGGTATTCTTGCTGCAATGCTTGTAAGAATTCCTCTATGACAATCTCTCCATGAACGACATTATCCCTGGTGCGCAGGGTTGCGTTTTTATTTTCGATTTCCTTATCTCCTACTGTCAACATATAATTAATTTGCATTAATTGGGCACTTCTTATTTTTTTGTTTACAGATTCGCTTGTGTCATCCACATCGCAGATAAATCCTCGACTTGAGATGATTTTTTGCAGTTCGTGGGCATAGTCGCTATGTCTGTCAGCAATTGTAATGATTCTTACTTGCAAAGGACTGAGCCAAAGAGGGAATTTTCCTACGAAATGTTCGATGAGAATCCCTAAGAATCGTTCGATGGAACCAAAAATTGCTCTATGGAGTACTATCGGACGTTTGTGCACGCCATCTTTATCCATGTATTCAAGTCCAAATTTTTCTGGAAGCGCCATATCGAGCTGAACTGTTCCGCATTGCCAAGATCTGCCGAGTGCGTCTTTAATATGGATGTCTATTTTAGGGCCATAAAAAGCGCCATCGCCTTCGTTGACTTTATAAGGCTCGCCCCACTCGTCTAAAGCATCTTTTAATCCACTTGTTGCAATTTCCCAATCTTCATCTGTTCCTATACTTTTTTCAGGCCGAGTAGAAAGTTCTAAACGATAGGGCAATCCAAATGTGGAATAGGTTTCTTCAACTAGATCTAAAATACGCAAAATTTCTGATTTGATGTCCGTTGGTTTGAGGAAAAGATGAGCATCATCTTGGTGGAAACTGCGAACTCTAAAAAGACCGCTTAAGGCTCCGGATGCTTCGTGTCTATGGACATGACCAAACTCGCAAATCCGAAGAGGAAGATCTCTATAGCTGTGAGTTGAAGTTTGGAAATAAAGCATGCACCCTGGGCAGTTCATAGGCTTGATCGCAAACTCTCTTTCTTCAATAGAGAAATCATACATATTTTGTTTGTAGTGCTCCCAATGTCCGGACCGTTCCCAAAGCTCTCTTCCCATAATTTGAGGAGTCTTAATCTCTATGTATCCTGCTTTATTGTGAAGATAGCGCCAAAACTCCAAGAGCCGGTTCCAAATGATCATCCCTTTGGGATGAATGAATGGCATCCCTGGGGCTTCTTCTTTAATAGAAAATAAACCCAGTTTTGGTCCTAAGATTTTATGGTCTCTTTTTTTAGCTTCTTCTAAAAGGAAAAGGTAGTCTTTCAGCAGCTTTTTGTCCGGAAAAGAAATGCCATACACTCTAGTGAGCATTTCGCGGCTCGCATCCGCACGCCAGTAAGCACCCGAAGTTTTTAAAATTTTAAACGCTTTAATTTTTCCGATATTGAAAAGATGGGGCCCTCGGCATAAGTCAAAAAATTCTCCTTGGGAGTAGCCAGAGATTGTTCCATCTTCAAACCCTTCAATGAGCTCACGTTTGTAGTGATTGCTAGGGAAACGCTTCAACGCTTCTTCTTTGTTTGCAAATACCATGCGTTGCGTTGCGTAATTTTCTTTGATGATTTTAGCGACTTCTTCTTCAATGCGTTCAAAATCAGCGTCGGAAATAGTCAAGTCCGCAAAATCATAATAGAAGCCTGCTTCAATGGTCGGGCCAATCGTTGGTTTGGCGCTCGGCCAAAGACGTAAAATAGCTTGGGCCAAGACGTGCGCGGAAGTATGCCAAAAGACGTCTTTTCCTTCAGGGTCATCGAAATTGAAAAATTCTACTTTGTCTCCTTCAGAAAGAGGTGTAGATAAGTCTTTTAACGTTCCATTAATACGCACTGCTACAGCTTGATGTGGTTCTCGTAGATTAAGTTTTTCTGCAAGATCCTTGGCAGTACTCGAAGGATCGATTTCTACTTGTTTTTGCTGGACATGAATAAGCATTTTTTACTTTGCCTGGTTATTTTTTTTACTGTATGTCTGTTATAACAGGTTTTTTTATTGTTGTTAACGCTAGAAATAAAAAAAGAAATGCCGACCATACCAGAAAATATAAAAAAAATTCTTGAAAATGAAAATCTCCCTAGCGACTCATCCTCTTTTCTTTCGAGCGTGACCTCAAAATTACAAACTGAGCAAGATCCATTTTTCTCCTTTTTTACTTTTTCTGAAGAAAGAAAAATTTCTTTTTTATGCGATTTTTCCGGAATTCAAGATAGTTTTTGTTTTCGAGCAAAAAGGCGCGCCCTCCTTTTAAGCTCTTATCTTATTGATGAAAAGGGCAAGTTTCAGGCGGAAAAACTCCCTGAACTTCTGAAATTTTGGGAAAAAGAAGGAAATATTTTTTATCCTGGCGGCTACAACGATGAGGCG
>JABEVM010000021.1 GCA_013041585.1 Chlamydiota bacterium | reverse complement strand
TATGAAATTAATATCATCTTTTTTCAAATTTGTAGTATTTTTGCTTTCAATTTTTAGTTTACATGGCGCATATGGAAATATTTTTCAAGTAAGGAGCCTTCGAGAACTGGAAAAGGACCTAGTAAAAGTCGATGATTCTACACTGATCGTTTTTGATGTAGATGAAGTGCTCATTACTACAGAAGACCATGCATTTCACCAGTACGCTAACGAAGCTCTTGGTAAATTCGTTCAGAAATTGTCAGGAATGTCTACCTCTACGCAAAAACAAGAAGAACTTGAAAAAGTAATGAGTTTAGCGCTTATTTCACCGAAACGAGTCCTTATTGAAGAACATGCCCCTGCATTCATTCGAGATCTTCAGCAAAAGGGTGCAAAAGCGATTGCTCTCACTAGTTTTCCAACGGGGAAATTTGGACTGATACCCAGTGTTGAAAGCTGGCGTGTAGAGCATCTGCAATCCTTTGATATAGACTTTTCAGAGGCCTTTCCAGAGGTGAGGTATGATACCTTTACCGACATGGCCTCAAAAGGAAAAAAGGTCCCTGTTTATAAAAATGGAGTCCTCTTTTCAAAGGGATACACAAAAGGGGAAGTTCTTTCCACGTTTTTTACAAAAAACAACTTCTATCCTAAAAAAGTTATTTTCATTGATGACCTTAGGGAAAATTTAGAGAGCGTGAAAGAAGAGCTGCATAAACTGGGCATTGAGTTCGTAGGAGTGCAATACTTAGGTGCTGACCCTTATTTCAAAGAGGTTAACGAGCAGATCCTGCATTATCAGTTTACCCATCTTCTGCAAAATAAAGAGTGGCTCAGTGATGCAGAAGTCAGCCAAAAGCTTACCAAGTTTTAAAATAGAGATCGGTGTTATTCCACTTTGTCAGTAGCTTTATTTATTTCTTCAAGCTTTAGATATTTGTAAAAAGCTGTATGCGCATTGTATGCGGAAATAATAAATCCTTCTGCGCCTAGTAAAAAGCCTTTCTTGAGGAAGTAGCTTTTTAAAAAAGTAGCCCAGCTATGAAGAATGGCCTTTCCAAGACCTCCACTTTTTTTCTCTTTATTTTGCTGCGCAAATAGCGTGCTATACTGCTGCATTTTGGATAGAAAGTCGGAGATTTTCCGATAGGGGTAGTGATATAGGGGATTTGTAAGAGTGTAAAGTTGTAAGCCGGATGAGAGAATCTTCTCATGGACTTCGTCATCGCTAAATCTTGTAGAGATACGGTTATAAAGACGTGTTACTTTATCAGGATACCACCCAGAGCATCCCTTGATCCATTTTCCACGGAAAAAGTTATGCCTATCAAGAGCATAGACTGTTTTAGGATCTAATGGAAGAGATAGGATTTCAGAAGAGAGTCCGCTTGATAGCACTTCATCGCTATCGATGGATAAGATCCAATCATATTTGGCAAGGCTGCTCGCTTTGTTGTGTGTTTTCCCAAATCCTAAAAATTCACTTTCTTTGAGTACGACATTAGGAAAGGTTTTCGCAATTTGTATTGTTTTGTCACTCGATCCCGTATCAAGGAGGAGAACTTCCGGAAAAGAAGTTAAAGACTGCAGTGTTTTTTCAATGGTTTCTTCCGCATTTTTTGCAACAATCGTGACGGTAATCATGAAATTGGATAGGATGGGTTATGATAAATATTTATTTCTTTAAAGACGATTGTAAGGATTTACATGAAAAAAGCCTACACTTTTGATGATGTTGCATTAGTTCCTCAGTTTAACAACGTACCATCTAGAACGGAGCCTTCTTTAGAGACATGGCTTACCAAAAATAGAAAGATCCACATGCCTGTTCTATGCGCAAATATGGACACGGCCATCAATGATAAAATTGCAGATGTTCTTTTGGAATACAAATCCATGCCGATTTTTCATCGTTTTACAGATTTTGCTGTGCAGAAGGCCTGGGTAAAAAAATATGGAGAAAATAGCTTTATTTCTTGCGGCATCCAAAAAATCGACGAGACTCGGACTCTTCTTGACCTCGGGGCTGGGGGAGTATGCATTGATGTAGCACATGGGCATTCAGATAGGATGTTCCATTTTATTCAAGAGCTCAAACGCACACATCCCGATAAGGAAATCATCGCAGGAAATGTTTGCACAGCTATGGCCTATCATGATCTAGTCAATGCCGGCGCAGATGCTGTAAAAGTAGGCGTAGGTCCCGGAGCTGCTTGTACAACTCGGATTATCACAGGATTTGGGGTTCCCCAATTCAGCGCAATTTATGATTGCGCTCAAATCGCAGAAAAACTCCGTGTTCCGCTCATTGCAGATGGGGGGATCCGAACAAGTAGGGATGTGGTTCTAGCTCTTGCAGCGGGAGCCAGCACTGTTATGGTCGGAAAACTTTTTGCGCTCACAACCGAGAGCGCAGCTCCAAAACGTAAATCAGACTCTTCTCCAAAAGGGTTGGAGGCTAAATTTCGCGGGCAGGCCAGCGAAGATTTTCAAAATGATTTTTATGGAGGCCTGAAAGAAAAGACAGTTGCCGAAGGGATAGATTTTTGGGCTCCGGTCCAAGAAGATGTAAAAGAACTTATTGAACGCCTCCTTGGAGGACTTCGTAGCGGTCTTACTTATGGCGGCGCGAGAAATATCAAAGAACTCCAGCGTAAGGCGGAATTTGTAGAAGTTACACTTAGCTATATGAAAGAGAGTTTCCCAAGAAAAAATTCTGATTCCTAAAAAATTTCTTGTATTCTGCAGAGGATATACAATTTTTTAGAAAGCTAGTATTTTTTCTATAGGAAAGATATAATCTTCCCTGAAAGTAGGGGGGCTATGATAGCAGAGGGGTTTCTT
>JABEVM010000150.1 GCA_013041585.1 Chlamydiota bacterium | reverse complement strand
TTTCTTATTGCATTTTTGATGGGTGCGACTTTTCAGAAAGCCTTTTTAAAAATAGTAAATTTTTAGATTGTAAACTGCAGAAATGCAACTTAAGTCTTATGAAATTTGACGGGGCAAGGCTTCAAGAAGTAGAATTCCTAAACTGTAAACTAGTCGGTGTAAATTTTGGGAAATGTGATCACATGTTTTTGCAGATCAAATTTACTTCCTGCTTACTAGATACCTGTAATTTTTCGGATTTAGATCTGAAACAGACTCTATTTCACGATTGTGTGATCAGAGATACGCATTTCTCAAGCTGCAACCTGTCTAAAGCAGATTTTAAGGGATCAGATTTACGCGGTAGCGCTTTTCATAATGCGGACCTTAGTAAGGCGAATTTTCAAGGAGCAATCAACTATTCGATCAATCCTATGACGAATAAAATAGGTAAGGCTAAATTTTCTCAGCCTGAGGTTTTATCGCTACTGCAGTATTTTGATATTGTGATCGATTGAGAAAAGTTTAAGGGAATTTCTTTTCTAAGATCAAGATAGCATCCGAAACTCTTCTTACACTTTTTTTTCCCTCATCTTCATCCTCGTCTCCATAGGGTTCATTGATGATCTTTTGATTAATCACCATAGTAGAGGATCCTCCTCCATCGAAGTTCATGGCCTCAACACATCCTAAGTTTACCATAAACTCTGCAAGCTCATTCATGGTCATACCAACTGAAAGATCTGGCTGTCTGCCATCCACTACAACAAAGATCCATTGCTTGTTTTTTAAAATCCCAACGGCTGTCCTAGCATAACGGTCGGTAAGAAAAACGGTTCTTGTTTTTTCTGAGGAGAAATCCGTGATGACTTTCCCGTTTTGCACTAAAACAGGGGTGCCTCCTACGATATGGTCCATTACGGCCCAATCCGCAGAAGTTGTATAAGAAGGGGATCCTTGTGGCAGAGGTGTGAGAGAAATAGAAACAGGAGAATCTATGGAGAAAAGAGAAGAAATGGCTGGATCAATAGGATTTGCTAAAGAGAGCACCCATCCGTTTTCAGGAAGAAGCGTGCTTCCTTTTTGGTTTGCGATTTGCTGAACTTTATTATTTTGAATCGCAACTTCTACACCTTCTGGACTTGTAAGAGAGGTTCTATGAAAGCAAGAGGAGTAAAGGATCTTTTCTCCTGGCTTTCTTGGGCGGTTAAGCCCATCGATAGAGATTGTTTTTCCTCCGACTGTTAGTGAGCACTGGGCTAATAGCCTGTCTATTAGTACAGTTTGGTTTTCGTTTTTCCAGCCTAGAGCAGCTCTTGGTTTCGTAGGGAGAAAATACCACTCATTTTGAATTTTCAAAATCCCGCTTGGAAGGCCATCAAAAGTCCCGCCGATTTCAAAAAATCCGGCGTTGATTCCAGCTACTGCTCCATGTCTAGTACATAATGAAGAAACAGATTCTCTACCAAGCGTGTCATCTAAAGCTCTAGCAGGGATGATGGTAAGTTTTGTTGGATCTACGCGAAGGATATGAATCGATTGCGGTACTTCCGTTACAATATGTTCGTAGATGAGCCCATCGCTTAAGAAAGATTCTTCTGCATGTAGAGAAAGAGAGATAAGAACTAAAAGAAGACTAAAAAAAGAAAAATGTTTTTTCATACGAAGGACCGCTTTACGTGCTGTTATATTGCTTTTGATTTTATAGAAGATTCGAATTTAGGAAAGTAGTTTTTTAGCAGAGAGGTATGATTTCTTGCTCTTATCATTTGATTTTTGTACAGTTATCAAAAAGAGATAAGGAGAAAAGTATGTCGCGAGGTGGGCAAAGAACAGGATCGGGAAGACCAAAAGGGAGTGGACAATTTGGTGAACCTACCCAAGCAATTCGAGTTCCCATAAGTCAAGTAGAGGATGTGATGAAGGTAGTCAAAGCTGGATTCTACCGCATACCACTTTATCAAAGCTGCGTTGCAGCAGGCTTCCCATCTCCAGCTGATAGCGACATGGAAAGAGCTCTTGATCTCAATGAGCTTCTCATTAAAAATCCCACCGCTACTTTTTTTGTGAGAGTATCTGGACTCTCTATGAGTAAAGTAGGCATCCATCCAAATGATATCTTGGTAGTAGATCGAAGCCTTCCTGCTGTTCATGGAAAAATTGTGATCGCAGCAGTGAACGGAGAACTAACTGTTAAACGCCTTTTTAAAGAGGGTAAAAAAGTGCAGCTTGTAGCTGAAAACGATGCCTATCCTCCAATTGAAATCACAGAAGGAATAGAGCTTTATATCTGGGGTGTTGTAACAAGTGTAATCCACCAGCTATAGAGATTTTTATGGGATATTTTATTTTGGTGGACTGCAACAACTTTTTTGTGTCTTGCGAAAGAGTTTTTAATCCCAAATTAGAGAAGAAACCCGTCATTGTTTTATCAAATAATGATGGCTGCGTAGTCGCGCGCTCCCAGGAGGCCAAGCAAATCGGAATTGGGATGTGCGAGCCTTATTTCAAGATCAAAGATCTTTGTGAAAGACACAAAGTTTTTGTCTACTCTTCCAACTATCAATTATACGGAGATTTTTCAGCTCGTGTCATGGATATTTTGAAAGGTATGGCCCCTGAAATACAGATCTATTCAATTGACGAAGCTTTTTTGTATTATGAAACAGGAACTGAAGAAGAGATTTTTGAGCGCGCTGTAGAGATAAGAAAAATGATAAAGAAGTGGATTGGGATCCCCACTTCGCTCGGGATTGCTCCGACTAAGACACTCGCAAAAGTTGCGGGGAGTCTTGCAAAAAAAGATCTTCTGCAAGGTGTTTTTTCCCTAAGCTCAAAGGTTTCGCAAGAGAAAATTTTACATGATTTCCCAATTGGGGAGGTTTGGGGTGTGGGAAGAAAATCGCAGGTTAAACTGCAATCTCTTGGGGTTTATACTGCAAAACAGTGTAGAGAAATGGATCCTATCTTCATTCGAAAACAGTTAGGGGTTGGAGGAGAGCGTATCCTTTGGGAACTAAGGGGAGTAAGCTGTCTTGCATTAGAAGAGGTGGAATCAAGTAAAAGCATCACGTGCTCTAGGTCTTTTGGAAGTTACGTAACAGAGTTAACGGATCTTTCAGAAGCTTTAGCTACGTATGTGAGTAAAGCGGCTCATAAACTTCGAGAGCAAGGGCTTTGTACCAAAACTCTTTGTGTGTATGCAGAAGAAATGTTTGATAAAGAGATGGGAGGGCGCCGTAGCGTAAGCGAGATCATTCCCCTACCGTTTCCTACAAATGATACCCCTGAGATCATTCACGCTGCTAAAGCATGCTTAAAAAAAATGTTTCGACCTAACGTACAATATAAAAAATGTGGTGTTGTTTTTTTAGATTTAGTTCCAGAGTCTTCTGTAGGGGCTGAGCTATTTTGGAAAGGGTTAGATCCTAAACGTCGCAAGTTAGCCAAGCTGATCGATGAGCTCAACTCTTCGAAAAGAAAGGATGCGATATTCTACGGGGCAACAGGTATAAATCCTCATTGGAAGATGCGTTCTGAAAAGCGCTCTCCCAGATTTACAACAAGCTGGGATGAGATTGCTGTCGTAAAAGCTTGAAATCTACGTGATTTCATTGCAGTCTTTTAAAAAATCGATTAGTTTACTATCGATTTTTTCAAACTGCATAGGGGTAAAATGAAGAAAATCGCATATCTTATTCCACTGTTTTCTACTTGTTTGTTTCTACATGGAGCGCAGCCTTCCGAGCGATTTGATTGGGGTGCGATTTTAGTGACTCCGCCAGGAACTGATTTAAGGCAAGGCAACCAAATCCTACATTTTAAAGCTGTGAACAAACCCTATTGGGAAGATGAAACGTCTGTAGCTTTTGTAAATAAATACTTATCCCAAGCAAAGGTTTTGCACTCTGATGCAGAAGCGATTCGATTTGCCTCGGATCAAGTAACCATTCAAGGCACGTACATTGAACTAGGTGTTTGCTCAGGAAGAACGATTAACTTTATAGCCGCTTTGAATCCCTACAAGAAAATTTATGGCTTTGATTCATTTGAAGGATTTCCTGAAGAGTGGGTACGTCCGGATTATAAATTTCCTAAAGGAACATTTGCTTTTAGAACCCCAGAGGTTTTACCTCCAGTTATCCATAACGTGGAGATCATCAGGGGATGGTTTGCAGAAACACTTCCAGAATTTCATAAATCGCATAAAGAAGAACCGATCGCTTTCATGCATGTAGATTGCTGTCTTTATTCCTCTACTGCTGCTGCTTTTGAAGCTTTAGGAGATCGCATAGAGCCGGGTACCATCATCCTATTTGATGAATTTTATAATTACCCAAACGCCGAGGAAAATGAGTTTAAGGCTTTTCAAGAGTTTTTGGAGAAAAGGGGGTTGAAAGCAGAGTATTTAGCTTTTAATGACATGCATGAGCAAGTCATTGTAAAAATTTTGGCGCGCTAAAATGATACGAAAAGAAAAACAAGAAGAGCTGCAAAAGCGGATGGAACTTTTGGGGATTAAAGAAGAAGATCTTTTGGAAAAGTTTGTGCTTGGCTCTGGCAAAGGGGGACAGAAGGTGAATAAGACCTCCTCATGTGTGTATCTAAAGCATCTTCCTTCAGAGATTGAAGTCAAATGTCAAAAAGACAGATCTAGAGAAATGAATCGATTTTTTGCTAGAAGGGAATTATGTGATCAGCTTGAAGAAAAGGCTGGTGGCGTAACAAAAAAACAAAAAGAGATAGAAAAAATCCGTAAACAAAAACAAAGGCGGGCTAGGAAAGCCAAAGTGAAGACAGAGGAAGTAAGCGATTAACTAAAATCTCGTTTGATCTCTTGCAGTACATTTTTGAGCATTTCTTTTGTGAGCTTTCCTGTCAGAGTATTGCGCGGACTCGGATGATAAGAGAGGTAGACTTTAGGAAAAGAAGGGATTTTATAGGATTTTCCATGGACAAAGGGAAGGGTATGTTGAAGGTGTTTTCTTTTTTTGAGCTCTTTTTGCAAAACGGTAAAGGAGAGATGTCCAAAAAGCAAAACAGCTTGAACGTGGGGAAGGGATTGCAGCTCTTGCCACCAGAACCCAGAACAGCAGGAAAATTCTTCAGGAGTAGGTCTATCTTTTGGTGGTGCGCATTTCACAGCAGCGGTTAGATAACAGTCTGAAAGTACTAGATTATCTTGTGAACTTTCAGAAAAGGGTTGGTTTGCAAAACCTTCTTCAAAAAGAATGGGAAAGAGAAAACGTCCCGTATCATCACCTGTGAAGATTCGTCCTGTTCGATTGCCTCCATGAGAAGAAGGAGCAAGTCCGAGTACGAACAGTCTTCCGCAGAAATCTCCAAAACCGGGAACTGGTTTTTTCGAGTAAATTTGATTTTGGTATTTTTCCTTAGGAAGAACATTTTCTCGATAGTGCACAAGCCGAGGACAAAGTCTGCAATTCGGAAGAGGATCCATATAAATTAATACTTTAGGGGATATCCACCTGTAACTGTGATGAGGTGTACACAGGCGATATGAGAGGTATATAAGTTATAGTAGTAGTTCATTTTCACTCTTGTGAGCTGCTCTTTAGAAATAAGTACATCATTGATAGAATGGATTCCTTGCTGATAGAGCTTCATGGTATTTTCTAAATTTTCTTCCGCTAAAGAAATGGCTTGCTTATCAATTTGAAAGCTTTTTTGGATTTCTTCAAATCGCAGAGAAGTATTGTTAATCTCCAAAAAAATCATTTCGTGCAAATCTTGCAGGCTAGCTTTGATCACCTGAATTTGGGAATCGATTTTGTCAATGGCAGCTTCTCGCATTCCTCCTTTATATAAGTCTATTTTAAGACCGAGCCCTGCTGAGGCTGCCGCCTTATGGTCATTTGCATACGAATAGTTGCCATTCGCAAAGGCGTATAGTTGAGGCGCCATACTGAGCTGCGCAGCACTTTTGTCATGTTGAAGGGCCTTTAATTCTTTTTGCATCGCTAAAAAATCAGGTCTATGTTCAAGAGCATACTTTGTGACTTGATCGACAGAAAAGATGCAGGCATTTTCTGCAACGTCTTCTAAGGCGATATTTTCAGAAATAGGGAGCCCAATCAAATGGTTGAGGGCCATACGCTCTCGCAAAACCTCATTTTTTGCTTGCAAAAGCTTTTTTTCTTCCGAAGCGAGCTGCACTTGTACCGTTAAGACATCAGTTGATTTGGCAATACCTTGTTTGTGGAGCTGCTGAGAGGTTTTGAGTTGCTGGCTTAAGGTAGTAAAGGAAGACTCTATAACATCGACAAATTTCTCTTTTTCTAAAATTTTTAAATACGCAGTTCTTACTTGTTCTTCCACAACAAGGAAGGTGTAATCTCTTTTCATTTTGGAAGCGTCAATGCGGACTCTGCCAGCTTTGAGTCGATTTAAAGAGGATCCAAAGTCCCATATTGCAAGTTTTGTTGTAATCCCAACAGCTGTTGAAGTGTTGAAATTTTGGAACTGGGTAAGATCTCCGGCTAGAGATTGGCTGTTGTTATCCCAAAGCCCTTCGACTGAAACAAAGGGAAGAAAAGCAGACCTGGCCTCGTTTTTATCTGCAATGGCACCTTCGATCTTGGCCTCGGCAGCTGCAATGGTCTGATTGTTTTTTTTCGCAAGAGCAATACACTCTTCAATCGTATATCGTTTTTGACTTGTTTGAGCGTCTTCTGCCAATAAAGCGCCGCCACCTATAAAAAGGGAGAATAGAAGTATAAGCGTGCGAGAGAGGCTCGTAAAAGGAAAATGGTAAAAAGATAGCATAACACTCCGATCTCTTCAGAAGGAGTGTTACATACTATAGAATTCTCCAATAAATGTATAGAGAGATGCTAGAAGAAGTTCTCAAAAAATTATTCTGGGACGAACTCTAAAGCAACAGAGTTCATACAATAACGCTTCCCGGTTGGAGACGAGCTATCGTCGAAAAGATGACCGATATGCCCATCACATCTGGCGCATTCAACAGAAATTCTTTTACTGTATTTTGTAGACTTGTCATTGAAGGTGACGTTTTGCGCGCAGATCGGTTTTGAGAAAGTAGGCCAACCGGTTCCAGAATCATATTTATCTGCAGAGCTGAAAAGAGGAAGATTACATGCAACACATTCGTAGATCCCTTTTTCAAAAGTGTTATAATACTCGTTTTTAAAAGGATCTTCACTACCATATTCGCGCATGGCTTTATATTCTTCTGGCGTTAATAGGTTTTTCCATTCTTCTTCTGTACGAAGCAGTTTTTTCCCATCAAAGCAGTCCTTAGATTCTTGATTTGCTATCTTTTTATTATTTTCACAAGGGCATCTTGCAAAGACAGGTGTAGTTAAAAGACAAAGTACAAAAAGGCGTAAGATAATCATAGTTTTTCCTTTAGTTTTTTTCTTACTTTGATTTTCTTGCTTTGTATTGTCAAGATAAAAGTTGAGTTTATAAATCGTTTTTCTTACCTTCCAAGTAAAGAAAACCTGCGAGGAGGAAAATGAAGAGCTGGAATGGATTGACCCAATTTTTCGTATTTTCCTTTATCCTTTTTTGCGGAGCATCCTTCCCGCTTTTTGCAAAAGATCATTCACTTGAAAAAGCTGTTTTTGCAGGAGGATGTTTTTGGTGTGTGCAGCACGATTTCGATGAGGTCCCGGGAGTTGTTTCTACTACAGCCGGCTATAC
>JABEVM010000149.1 GCA_013041585.1 Chlamydiota bacterium | reverse complement strand
CTCTAATGCTCCTCATGCTATATTTTTGTTTATAAATAACATTTATCTGCTTGCTCTATGGAGCCTTGGTTATTTGCTCATTCCAATTTGGAGAGATTTTTTCAAAGCTTTTACCCCCCTTCTTCTTTCTTTGGTGTTTTTTGTAGGGTCAGGGTTTTTAGTTTTTAATGATCTAGAAAAAGCGCAAAAGCAGAATACAAAGTTTAATGAGGAATTAGGAAACCTATATAAAGGTATCTCGAGTCTTAACGAACCTTATGAAAGATGGTATTCCTTTGAAGACTATGGTTTCAGGGCTCATATGCTGAATAGAGTCAGGGAAAAAGTAGAACTTATTCAAAGAGAATCAATGACTATCAACAGAGCATTTGAAGAAATTAATTTACTTAGTTCTGTTGCAGAGGATGTGGTCTTTGACTTTATGAAAATCATCGAAAAAAAATTGGAATTAGAGCAACTTATTCTTACGATCAATCAGGTTGAAAACCAAATAGAAAGGATAGAGACTGAATTCGCAAGATCTGTAGTGACATCACCAGAGATTCCTAGTACAGTTCGCTCATCCTTTCTAGCAGCGCATCTTATAAATGCAAAACAAGCGGAATTCATTAGAAAACAACCCTATGTTATCAAGAGAAAAATTGTTAGAGAGTTTATAAATTTTCTCGACTTTTTTTCTAATGTGTACGGGAAATATCAAAGGCCTAATGGCTTTCAAGGCATTTTTTTCTTTCATGATGTTGATCTAAGAACATATAATTCATTTATCGATAGAATTAACGGTTTTATCCTAGAAGAACGTAGCTTTTTAGCGAAATCACAACAAAATATGTAGCTAGTTCCATAGGAGATCTTATGAGTATAGGTTTTATCAATGTATCAGACAATGGGTCCTACTTTAGTCAATATACTTGCTTATGCTCAAATGTTTGAAAGAGCTCTAATGAGGCAGCAGATAAAAATAAAAGCCCTTATCCTGAGTCTTTTTCTTCTCTTTAAGCGAGTCTGACTCTTCAATCTTTATGAGATGACCAAGTTTAGATTTTTTTCCAAAATCCCCTAATTCAGGTTGTGATAAGAGAGCAGAAATCACATATTCTTCGGGATAACAAGAAAGAAATGGCGTTCCCATTTCAACAAATTTATAATAGGATTCAATAAACTTTTGTGTACGGGGGCTATTCATCTTGAGACCAAAGATGATCATAGATACTCGTCTTTCTTTGTTTGCATCATAGCCTGTTTCATCAAGCAAAATTTGTCTTGTCCCAGGAAGAATGTAACGCCAAGTGTCCTCTTTGAATCCCCAATAATTTACAAACTTTTCGTCCTTATCAATTAATTCAAAAATAGGAGTAGGATCTCGCATGGGAAGAGCTGCCGAATCAATCCACAATACTTTAGTAAAACCTAGTTTTTGAGCCTCTAACATCATGAAAATTTTAAAAGAATAGGGAACGGCTACGAATTTACTTTCTCTGCCGGTAGGATTGGGAAATCCACCTCTTTGATATAGAAAATATCCATTAAATCCAGAATCCTCTAGAGCTTTTTGTATCCCTGAGAGAAATCCTGCATATTTACCATTATAAGAGCCTTTTGATACAACACAGTTATCCCCGCCTTTTCCAATTTTGATGAGCTGCGTCTCTGGTAATAACCCGTTTTTTTCATCGATGATCCCTTGTACAATCCCTTTCGTTGTCCTTCGACGAAAATCATCAAATTCTGAGTACCCGTGATTATAGGGATACAGCCTCTCTAAAGTGGGTGTAATGTCAATTTTCCTTATCTCTTCTTGCACCTTTGCATAATCTTCCGCTGTAAGATTTTCTTTATCATTGAAAGGAATGGTGAACGGAGAGCTTTCATACTCACTCTTAGGCTGCTCTGCTTGACATACGCAAGAAAATAGCATTTCTAAAATTACCCAATACTGTGCAAATCTTTTTTTCATAAAAGGAAAAATCTTCAGTTATAAATTTCTATCAGAGCAGGACTCAATCATCTTGTCAAAAGTAGCTCTTCTTGCTCAGCTATTATACCAATCCAACTGTTTTAGTGAAACTATGCTGATCGTAAAGAAAGAATTTGAAAAATCTGATTAGGGCATTCTTTGATCAAATCTAGCCTCATACAAATGACTCATACGAGGCTAGATTCTTGAGCTTAGATATTCTAGAATCGATATCCAAAAGTGTTTCTAAAACCAAAATAATCACGGGAAATATTTGAACCGTGTAGATAGATATTAAATGGCTCTATACAAGCATACCAACGTCTTCCTTTTGCAAAGCGGAAAGTAATAGGTACGCTTACGTCAATTCCCCCTACAGTAGATCTCCATTTCTTGTACCACTCATTTGAGGTAGATCCCCCTAACATTCCTTTTACATTGAGGCCTAAAGCAAAGAGGTTATTGAACTCATGTTCGTATAAAAACCCTACAGTTCCATAAACCACAGCGGATTTGGTATAAGAATGTTTCTCCCATAGGCAGGAAGAATGGAAGTGTTTTTTGTGGAAATCTTTAAAAACTCCAACTCCTGCAATTGGTGTTAGGTGGTCTCTTTGATTAAAGAAGAAGTTGTATCCCGTGCGGACTTCAAATTCTGAAATACCAGGATTGTTATTTTCAATTATAGGCAGGAACCAACCTTGCACACCTACGTATACATCATTAGGCTTTATACGCTCATATCCAAACTGTACGATTCCAAAGAGGATTCTGTTGTCATATTCAGCAAAGAGAGTTGTAGTCTTTGGTTTTGACTTTGGCTTGCTCTCGATTTTTTGTGTTTGAGGAGCTTCTTCCTCGTCATAACCTGAATCAGCTTGTACTAAGAAGGGTATCAGTAACGATAGGAAGAATAGTTTCAAAAAATTTTTTTTCATAATAATTACCTTGTTTAAGTACGAGGTAGGGGAATTTACTCTTGGGGAGGCTTTCTTTACAAGATTTTAGTGGTCCGAGCTCTGGAGAGCTATGATGGCAAGGCAGCATTTTTCTGGCTATGTTCACTTGCATTTGAGAAAGAGATGTGTACTATAAAAATCTTTCTTGTAGGTTCATTTTGAAATTGGCATAGTAACAAACTTTAATTCATATAAGCATGAATACCATGAAAAAATTAGCAAAGTTATGTAATTTTCTCTTTTTAGTCCTACCCGGATTAGTTTTTGGTTTACCAGAAGAACTTCCAGAACCTATTAGTGGTCCTTGGTTGACTGGTTCTTTACTTACTCCCGCAGCTTATACAGTTCCTCAGGGACATGTGAATCTTGAACCCTATTTATATATCAATAACTCTATTGGGAATTACGATGAACATTGGAAGCCACATTCTAAAGAGACTTTTACTACAACGAGTATCCAAGTGCTTTTTACAGTGGGATTGACGTCATTTATGGATATTCAAGCTTTTCCACAGGTAATATATAACCACACTTCAGATCAAAATTCTGTTGGGTTTGCAGATTTGCCAATACAAGTTAACTTTCAATTATGTAGAGAAAAGCCAGATAATTGGATGCCAGATGTTAAATTGGCTTTTTTGGAACTATTCCCGACAGGTAAATTCGATAAATTAAATCCAAAAAAAATGAAAACAGATTCAACCGGAGAGGGTTCGTATATTTCTGTTTTGGGTTTAATTTTTTCTAAAACTTTTAACTTTGGGAATTCTCATTATTTTCGTGCTCGTTCAGCTTTTTCCTATTCAATTCCTTCAGCGGTTGATGTAAAAGGTTTTAACACATATGGGGGAAGTTTCGATACTAAAGGAAAAGTGTACCCTGCGAATGAATTTGGTGTGTTAGTTGGCTTGGAGTACACGCCAACGCTTCATTGGGCTTTTGCCTTGGACGTTTTTGGAATAACTGGTAATAAAACAAGATTTTCTGGAAAGGAAGGGGCTTCACAGACAGGTACTGGAAGTCAACAAGAATCAATTTTGCCTTTTGAAGTTATCTCAGTGGGGGGTAAATCATTTGAGCAACTAAGCTTAGCTCCTGCTATAGAGTATAATTTCACTCGATCACTTGGTTTGGTCGCAGGGATTTGGTTTTCTGTTTTGGGGCGAAATAGTTCTCAATTTGTTAATGGAGTGGCGGCTGTGAATATGTACTTCTAGGCGTTTTCGTTGAATTTTCTTCGAATCGTATAGTTTAGCTCTGTTAATTACATATCCACTATAAATGATCGCTTTTATTTAATATGAAATCAGTTTTTTTGTTTTATCTGACTTTCTTATTATTTTGTTTTATTTGGAAATACATTTAAGTGCTTGGTGATTAAATGGTTGTATTTTTAGAAATCTTGTCTCATTGACTT
>JABEVM010000148.1 GCA_013041585.1 Chlamydiota bacterium | reverse complement strand
ATCATAAATCGTTTATAATAATTGTATTACGAATAATTTTACGCAGAGGAGCCTTATAGAGTAAAAACCCTGGAATTTAATCCTAAGTCTTGTAAAATTATAGGTTTCCGTAGAGGGACTTCCGCCTCATTTTCGAGGGATTAAACTTAAGATGGTGCTGAAAATTAGATTTTTACAGGAATTGGTGTCTTTTCATGAGAAGCATTAAGCTTATTAATCTTACAAAATCAATTAGCGATGGAATGGTGATCCCAAAGGTCAACCTCCATATTCCGGCTGGTAAGTTCTTTGCTCTCTTAGGACCAAGCGGTTGCGGTAAAACTACCCTGCTACGTCTCATAGCAGGCCTAGAAACTGCAGATTCAGGCACGATCATGCTTGGGGATCAGGACATCACTGAGCAGCCTATCCACCAGCGCCCTATTAATATAGTCTTCCAAAATTACGCCTTATTTCCCCATTTAAATGTGTTTGATAACGTGGCCTATAGCCTACGTCTCAAAAAGCTCCCTAAGATCCTAATTCAACAAAAAGTCCTTAAAATCCTGGAAGCCTTTCATTTAGTGGACCATATATACAAGATGACATCGCAGCTCTCTGGGGGTCAACAACAAAGGGTAGCACTTGCTAGAGCTATAGTCAATGAGCCGGATGTGCTGCTTTTAGATGAACCTTTGGCGGCTCTAGACTTTAAGTTAAGGGAGAGGATGCTAATTGAGTTGATCGAGTTGCAAGACAAGTTACAAACGACGTTCGTCTACGTAACCCATGACCAGTTTGAAGCGCTCACTGTCGCTGACCAAATGGCCATTATGAATCATAAGGGACAGATTGAACAGATAGGCACTCCTAAGGAAATCTATGAATTCCCCATCTCTTCCTTTGTTGCAAAATTTGTAGGAACGACAAATATACTCCACGGCACAATCCATCTCTCAAAAGGGGAGCCTGAAATCCACATCCCCGATCTCGGAGTATTTAAACTTTATATTCCTCACCAAAGGCCTTGGACAGTTGACGGCCATGACGCCATCATTAGCATTAGACCAGAAAAGATCCTGATTACGAAAAAGGAAGTCCCTAACTTCTCTAACGTGCTCAAAGGTACGGTCCAATCGATTGTATACCATGGAAGATCGACTCAGTATAACGTTCTACTCAAAAATCAAATGCGCCTTCAGGTATTTGAACAAAATGAAGAACATTTCCCCCAAGAAGATATCGATTATGACAATGAAGTCTTCTTATACTGGCAAAAGGAAAACGCTGTACTTCTGGAAAAATGAAAAAACTACTAAAACCTGCTTCCAACTCTGAATCAGCTTTTGCTGTAAGTGTGCCTGCCATACTCTGGCAGATCGTCTTTTTTTATCTCCCTTTGAGCATTCTTTTAGTATCGAGTATTTTGCAATTTTCCGAATCGGGCCAGTTTGAAAAAGTGACTTTATCAAAACTCTTTGTATTCATGGAGCCCACATACTTACGAGTTATTTTTGATTCGATCCTTTTAGGTCTCACAAATGCGATCCTTTGTTTTTGCATAGCCTACCCCCTTTCCTATTTTCTAGCATTTACCTGCAAGAAATACACAAACCTCTTCTTGTTCCTGCTCATCGTCCCTTTTTGGACTAACTTTCTTTTACATGTGTATGCCTGGTTCTTTGTTCTAGAAAAAGAAGGTTTTTTAAATAACATGCTACGTACGATTGGGCTCATTGATCAGCCAATCCACTTTCTAAATTCGTTATTTTCTATCATGATCATGATGGTCTATTATTACCTGCCCTTTATGGTGCTTCCTATTTACTCTTCCTTGGGTCTTATGGATAAAAGACTGATTGAAGCCTCCGTTGACCTCGGAGCTACCTGGATGCAAACATTTCGAAAGATCCTTCTTCCTCTTTCTTGGCAGGGCATACGAACCGGGTTCTTCCTTGTTTATATCCCCTCTTTTGCCGAATTTGCGATCCCAGAGCTTATGGGTGGAAATAAACAGATGTTCGTTGGAAATGTGATCTCCCTTTATCTTTTAGGAGAAGAGACAGGAGAATATGGGGCCAGCTTCACCGTCGTAAGTATTTTCTTTCTTTTTGCGAGCACAGTAGCCCTCTACTACATCCTTCGCCATTTCATTTTAGGGAGAAAAAGGTATGGGTAAAACAAAAAGCTCCACTTTTCTTTTTATTGCAGCTATCTACCTTTTTCTCTATGTACCAATTATCGTTCTTCTGCTTTTTTCTTTTAATACAGAAGGGTTCCCCTCTCCTTGGAGAGAATTCACCCTCAGATGGTATCATGAGTTATTTCAGGCCACCCATTTGTGGGAAGCTTTTGGTAACTCCATGTTTATTGCATGCGCTGCCACCTTTTTAAGCGTTACAATCGGAACATCCTTGATCTTTTACGCTGCGCAAGGAGGTAGGATTGGCTCATTCCTTCACTTATTCTACGGCAACCTCATTATCCCCGAGACCATTTTAGCAGTAAGCTTACTCGGTTTTTTTAGTCTGATCGCAGTGCCGCTTGGGTTTACCACGTTGATTATTTCCCATACAGTGCTCGGTCTTGGTTTTGTCATACCCATGGTCTACAGTAAATTTTTGGAACTCGACTACCGTCTGACAGAAGCTTCTTTAGCGCTAGGAGCCACTCCCCTACAAACCTTTTTTAAGGTAACACTCCCTCTTCTAGGACCAACAATCATCTCTACAGCGCTGCTCGTTTTTATGATCTCTTTCGACGACTTTATCTTAGCTTATTTTTGTGCGGGGAGCTCTACACAAACCCTCTCCCTATATATTCTTTCGATGATCAGAACGGGTGTCTCGCCTATGGTCAATGCCCTTTCTGCAGTCTTGCTCTTTTTCAGCAGCTTGGTCGTCATGATTTTCTTCTCTTTAAAAACAAGAACTCGGTTTTTCTAAATGGTTACAGGCTTTCGTCGACTTCTTATCATTTCCCTATGGGTCGCCTTACTCATGGCTATACTATAT
>JABEVM010000147.1 GCA_013041585.1 Chlamydiota bacterium | reverse complement strand
GCCCTAGACCCCATCTTAAGGGAAAGCATTCTTTCTCTAAGAGAGATTAAACATATTACTTCTTCCTTTTTCAATATAAGCTATATTTAAAAGCCACTTTGAATCGCTTATTAAATATGATTCTAGATAGGAAAAAAGCCTGCTCGTCCATTCTTTTTGTCCGGGCCAACAAACTCTGTAATAAATAATTTTGATTTTAATCGTTTATCAGGTTCTTCATTCTCTAGTACAATAATTTGACCTATCACTTTTCTATTAGCAAGCCAAGTATAAAATTTGTTCTTCACGACTTCAGAGATCACTTCTTCTGGATCGTCACTTGTATGTTTTGGATCTTTGTAAGTAACTAATGGTGAATCAATAATAATTATACCTAAGCTTGGATAATCATTACTAACAGCATGCTCCATTAGAGCCACCATGTATGCTGTAAGAAAAATCCCTCGTTTTCCTTTGCCAAACGAAACTCGCTTTCTTTGATTAATTTTAATATCAGAAATAGTTTTATCAAAGTCTATACATTCAACGCCAGGAACCTCCCATTCATTAAGTAGTGATTTAACTCGATTACAAAGTAAGGTAGCACTTTGCGAAACATCTTTTTCAGTATTCTTTTTTGTACGCTTAACTTGAGTTTGCATTTCTTCAAGCCGAGATTCTAAACGCTCGATTCTTTCAAAGTCTCGAACTGCAATAATTAAGAGAGTCTTTCGTTCGTTCAATTCAGTCAAATTACCTTTTGAAATTGGTGAAATAGGTGAGATAAGCTTTTCTTGACACTCTATATTTGTAGTTATTAACGTTAAATTCTCTTCTAGATTTTTGCTTAATGCAGAAAGCTTTTCAGAAATGTCTACTAAAGCAAGCTCAAGTCCCTTACGTAAATCAATTATTTTTTCACTTTCAGCTTGTGCTGCCTGCCAAAGAACAGATGTAATATCATTTTCGCTCATATGTCGAGATTGATGACTTATATCTGTCAAACACAAAGGGCAAGATCTAGTTTCAAAGCTGGTTACTATAGATGCAGCTGCGCTAATGGCTTGAAGTCGTTGACAGTCGTTTATATATTTTTTGTCTAGTAACAAGAACCGGTTTTTTGCCTCAGTCAAAGCGGATATACGCGAAATCAAAAGATGGTTTTCATTATCTAAGCGGAGATGCTCATTTTTTAAAGACTCCAACTCGGTAGTGTGATTTTGCAAATATGAATTAATTCGATCAATTGCAATAGAAACACTAGAAAGATTTTCTTCTGCTTCATGTTTGGTCATTTCAGCTGGAATATTTTCCTTTAAATCTTTGATTTCTTCTAATAATGCTTCTATGTGACCTTTAGCAATATGTAATTTTTTTGTTGAGGGAGGCAATACGACATCTGAATCATCTGAACCAGTCAGTACAAGAGTTAGCGCTGATCTATTTCGAGTTTTGAGATTTGTATCTCTGCCTTCAAAAGGAGCGTTTTCTAACGTTTCAATTTCGTCAAAAATACTAACTCGTCGCAAATCACCTGCGGTAAAATTACCGAGCTCTCCACTTTTAATGAGAATTTTTTTTCCTGAACCATTTCCCCAAGAAACCAAAAGCTGGCTGATTTCTTGACTCAAAGGTGAAGCTTCTATCTGGGGAGGATTAATATGAAGTCCTGGATAAACAGATTCTCCACCTTCAATCAAATCTCGAAATAGGGTGTATTCTTCTCCATTAGATAAGATTATTTGAAGAGATATTCGTGTATAACCTTCCGAATAACCAATATCTTTAGGCCGCTGGTTACTACCCAAGCAATATCTTAGGCATTCAATTATATAAGATTTACCTGTGTCTGTTGGCCCCAAAACAAGATGTGACTTTTGATTAAAATCAAGAAAAGCTGGTGTTTTTCCTGGCCCTGTTACTGTTAATTTATTTAGAATTATAGTCATGCGAGACTTACCTTTGATTTAGTAGCCACGAATTCAGCTCCCCACAGCATGCCATTAACTCCAAATATTTGTTCCAACTCCTTTTCACTTTTGTTGCTTAGTTCATTTGCAACCCAATTACACCGGCGAAAAAGTTCCTTTGAATATTCACCACTAATAAGACCAACCAGCGATGGACCATGTTCACCGAGACAATAAGTAATGCCTGTTGCGTCGGCTTGAACGTCAATAAATGATCGACTTGCCATGAGGTAAAGACCTTTTTCTATAACATCCCTGCGGCTGGCATATTCGCCACCTCGTAAGGGGACAGGCGTATGCAAACTCTCGGGTCCTCCCAGATCAGCAGAGTAGATAGCAGCATAATCGAAATAAATTAATCTTTGGAGATCTACTTTGAGTGGATGAAGAGCCATTAATAGATAAACCATCCGAATCCCTAGCTCAAAAGGTGTATTGAAGATTTCATTCATTTTCATTCACCCATGTAATCCGTTGTTGGTTTGCAAGGTGATGACACGTTCCTTGCAAATCGCCAGCTTGTAATCTAGAAGCTAAGGGATTAGAAGTCACCTGAAGGGTATTTGCTAACGTCAGAGTTTCCTTGAGTCTAGTCATTCCATTTGGTTGTGGTGTATTTACGACGGATGCTATGCCTATGTCAACTTGTGATAAGAGTTCATTAAAAGCTCCAGGCAACTTATCCCGACTAAATCTATTAAGACCTTCAGCACAATAAAAAAGTTGTCTTTGAGCTATAAAATGTTTTGCTAGCTGATTAGGAATTTCATTTGGTGTTTTTATCTGAATCTCAGATGTTTCTGCATATACTTTCAATAGAGCGGCTATATAGACCTGTTCTTCATAAGTTGGTATAACAGACATTTCGGGATTTGTGCCTCTTTGTTCAAGAACGCCAAAACGCTCCCAATGTTTATTTGAACGATTGTGGATTTCCAATAAAGTAGCCGCTGTTTTTATTTTTATGATTTTGTAGTCAAATTTTTCTACAAACTTTTCCAATTTAGAGTTCAGCTTTTTTGAAAACGAATCAAATTTCCCTTCATTTTTCTTCCACAACTCAAGAATCCAGTCGCCCATCTTATTTACATTCATAACAAGATCATGAAGCTTTGGAGTAAATTTCAATGCGCATATGTAATATGCATGGGGACAGGTATATTCTCCCTCATGCACATTAGATAAAAACTTTGCCAGTTCAGAGGCAAACTTACTTGGGGATAAACTATTATTAGCTGAGTACTTAGCTTGATATAGATCCCATGTACCTTCTATCGCATGGCACTGTCTGTAGCCGCAAACATCTCTCCCTTTGTCACCTGCTCCACCTAAGCGTATCACCTGAGTATATTCACCTTCTGTTTGGAGCTGCCTGACACAGGTTTCAATAAATGCCTCCCACTCAACATCATTCATGAGAAGCAATCGTTGTTCTGGAGTGGGCTGTGGGGGGCCAGGATGGTGAAAAGAGTAATTCATATGCTGTTCTGTTCTTACTTCTTATTATTAGGGCGGAGCTAAATTTCAGTTCATATTATCCTATAGCCTGACAATATGTGCAATTCTGAAGCAGAGGAAGAAATGAATATAAATGATTTAATCTATATTATAAATTCACCTAATTCAGGTTCATATATGATTTACCAAAACATCTAACAATTTATCCGGATCATTTGATTCTTGTATCGAAATATTACTTTTTCGTTCGCTTGGTGGAACACCTAAATTTATCGCCAATATCCAAATTCTGCCTTGTATCCATTTGCGAGGCGCATTCATGAAAATATCACCTACATTTAAAATAAGAAGAATTCCCCTAAGCTCTTTCTCTTTATCCAATTTTGACAACATTTCTCGACCATCTTGAATAAGTTGATCTTGATAACTTAATGTTTGAGCAATGTTTTGATGCATTTTATTTTGAGAAGGTTTTTTATCATATATTTTAGCTTCAATAAAAAAGGCATCTTCATCATCGTCAATATAAAGATCAATTTCTCCTCTACCAAAGGATCTTCCAAATGAAAAAATCCCACGTTCGATTAGAAACTTACTAAGTTTTTTCTGCCATTGTTTCTCATTTATTTCTGCGCTCGCACTTGCTTCAGAAGCGATAACCTCTCGACCTAGTTTGAATTGCCAAAGCGCATCTTCTACACGTGACCATTTCCCAGTTCTATATTCATCGACATAATCAGATAGTCTTTTCATATTGAAAAGCAGCAAGTGCAAATAATTTTTTTTACTGTTCTTAATAAGAAGATCATAATATTTTCTAAATTCTTCCCCTCCTATTATTAACCCTCTAAATCCTTCACTTAAGGCATCCCATGTTTTCAAAGAGCATTTCGCTCCTCCTATCTTTAACGTGCCGTGTGGAATGAGTTGGGAACATATTGCCATAACCCGACTAGCTAAGCACAATACTAGATTTTCTAAGGGAGAAAGTGGGGTAACCTTTGCATCTTGCTCATTGATAGCTAAGATTCTTCCCATACCTACTATTTCACCGAAAGGAAAAAGAGTCACTCCACTAGTTATCATTCTTCTCATAGTTAATGGTTTATATTTGCATACAAATGCTGCGTATTTTTCACGTAAATCTTCTACACTTTTAAAATCTGAAAAAAACAATTCCGGTATAATATCTTTATAATGTGGGAAGCGAGTTTGGGAGTCTGCTGTGACATACTTATTTTTTAAGTTGGACCAAAGAGAAATAACATCTTCATCTTTAATCATTCTTAATTTTTGAATTACTAGTTCAATAATCTCATCAAAGATCAAATTTTCCGTATTGAACCCCATCATTAAATAAATAAATTTTTGCTCAAAGTCCAAGTCAATCATAAAACTTAATTCCATTTCCCCTCGCTGAGCTTCAGTTCCATCAATTGAGTTTATTTTTTCTTTGAGAATTTCAATATTATCTTTAGGATTAAATTTATTACTTACTGTATCGGAAGAAAAAGGGTATTGTTCTGGATTTGCATTTTCGATTATGGCCACAGTTTGAATAAGTGCTTTACAGTCTATTTTTGATAATGATTTTACACGTCTTTCTAGATCTTCGAGATTACTGATAAAATATATTCTGTTTATAAACTCTGTTACAAGATCAGACATCTCATTACTGTTGAGTGAATACATTAAAGTATCGCTTCCATTCCAACATTGATCATATTCATGAACCAAATTTTCTAACGCATTAAGAAGGTTTTTAAGTTTCATTTTTATTTATCCAATTTAATTTCTAAATTTCAGTATTGCGCTCATCTTCAGCATGAAGATAGATTTTATTCGTTTTAATTTTGATGCTCAATAAGTTTTCTCAAAAATGTGTCAAAGAAAATCCTTCACTATCTTACGTAGAGGCCAATAGATTCTTTAATCGGTTCGCATTAAAATGTTTTAATTATGACATTATGTTTTTCTCCCAGGAAGATTTACCTTCTGAATTTCTTCATGGCGTTTATTATCAAATGTATGTCTATAAATATTGGTCGTTTCAATTTTACTGTGCATAGCGTTCGCTTTAATAAAAATATCTTCAATATGTGCCATATCCTGCCAAGTTAATGCGATATGACGCATCCAATGTGTAGAGAATTTTTCAAATTTCATTTGCACCGCTGGATTATTTTGGAAGTAGCTATCGGCTGTCCTTTTAGCCAAATCTTTTATTAAACCATGTATCCGACGAGTCGTGAGGGCTTTGTTCTTTCTGAATCTTGGGACCAATGGTTCAGTCTCTAAAGGAGAAGGTTCTGACGACCACTTAAAATATTCTCTATAAAGTTTCACTTCTTCGAGCAATATATTATGAACAGGTATTTTCCCCTGTTTATTCCCTTTTCCGCGCACAAAGAACCACCAGAACTCTCCTTGCTTTTGAAAGGCTCCCCATGTATGCGTAGATAAAACATCTATTCGCACCCCGAGAAAAAACAGCAACATTACGATCAGTTTGCTGCGCATTTTCTCATGTTTTTGATATAAACTCTTTTCGGGTAAATCATACAATGTTAAAACAAGGGCTTCTAATTCATTAGGCTCTAGTATCCTGGCTTGAGAAGTAAACATTTGGGTATTTGCATCAATATTATCCCCCTTCCCTACAATCGCATGTAAAGGATTCAGCGAGAGATAGCCTATCTTAACCCAGAAGTCGAGCATTGTGCGGATAATCGTAATGGTTTTTGCTCTGGCTGATTTTCCTAAAGGAGCTGTAAAAGGTTTCCAAAGTGCACTTCCATAGGATGTTTTAATAGTCGGCTGCATACACCACGTTTCTCTAGGGGATGGATTGCTAACAAACGATAAATATTCCTGAAAATCCTCCACATCAAAATCTGAGAGTACTTTCTTACGCTCTGTTATTGCCCAGATAAACAGCCGTTCAATCTCGCGCTGATATTGCGAATATGTCAAAGGGCTTTTATTTTTGTATTTTACTAGCCATGCTTGAAATGCTTCATAATCTGTCTGGGATCTTGTAAGGCACGTTTTGTATTTTTCACGGTTTTTGCCTAAACCATTAAACTTTTCTACAGTAAAAATAATTTTACTCAAATGATTAACGATAGTGGCAGGAGGTAAGTCGCTGAGATCCGGAAGAATAGTAATGTCTTGATCCATAATGCCCTACTCTTTCTGTTTAAAACCCGTTTTTATAAAAAAACCATCCATGATGTCCAGATTGTGAAAATGAATTTCCATATAGTAGGCGCCGTTTTTTCTCTGCTTAATTAAGGTATGGCAACCGAACTTTTCTCCAAATTCTCTTTGTGTTTTTTCCACGTCAGGATCTATGCGCGTAGGTGTTTTTTCTTGGGAGTTTTTCTTTTCTGCTTTTAGTAATTTATCAAAAGCGGTGACGGATTTGCCTCGTGCTTGTAAAGCTAAACGTCTTTGTTGTTCATGTGTCAGCGTCACCAACATTTTTCCATGTGATTTAGTCAGTGTTCCGTCCTTTATTAATTGCTGAATTTCAGGTGCACACGTCAATAATGCTAACGTACTACTTACGTGAGGTTCAGACCGCTTCATTTTATCAGCGATTTCTTTTTGTGATAAGTCAAAATCTTCTTTAAACCGAGCATAGCCCCATGCCAAATCAATAGGATTAAGATCCACGCGATGGAGATTTTCAATCATAGCGACTTCTGCGGCCTGTAGATCTGTCATTTTTTGAATTTGCGCAGGAATTTTATCTTCTCCTGCTTCACTTGCGGCCCGAAACCGCCGTTCTCCTGCGACAATTTCATACTTATAATTTCCTTTTGGAATAAGTAAGGGACGTAATGAAATAGGCTGAATAACACCGTTATCTTTAATGGAAGCAATAAGCTCATCTAACTGTTGTCGATCAAAGACCGTGCGAGGTTGATACTCGCCTGGTCTAATTTCATGTAGTGAAACGTATTTGAGAACTCCTTCGCTCATGATGTTTGCACTTCTCTGTGAACTATTTGCTCTTTTAGCGTTTGTAGTACATGGCGGCATATTTCTTTGCTATCCGTTTGGTGAGCAAGCAGAGCCGCTATATTTTCTGCAAGTGAGTTTAGTATTTCAAATAAGGTTTGGTGTTGTATTCGCTCGTTTGATAAGGTGTTGTTATGTGCTTTTAAGGATTCGATGGTTTCCGTTTTCACAGCCAAAAGCTCATTAAGTTGTTGTTCACAGGCAGTATGTACCGCTTTTTCTGTTTCTAAGACTTGTTTTTCAGCGCGAAGGTTATCAATTTGTTGTTTAAGCTTTTGAATTTCAACATGGGCATTTACGAGGCTTACCGCGTCTTGTTGGCGTTGCTGCTCCATACGTTCTCGCGTTTCTGATAACTGATTTTTATAAGTTTCCGTCAATTCTTTTAGTGCGGTTGCAAATTGCTCGCATTGCTGCGTATTGATCT
>JABEVM010000020.1 GCA_013041585.1 Chlamydiota bacterium | reverse complement strand
ATTTAAAACTGCACGCATCTCTGCCAATGAAGTTATACTTTGTAATTATTTCCCTGTTAATCAAGAATTTTGGAAAGAAAATCCCATTCTGCTAAAGCGTCAAGGTCCCGGCATCCTTCTTTTGGAAAAAGATACTAACATCACTTCAGAATCTTTTATTACAATATTAGGGGACTTTCCACCGACCTCTCCACAATTTAATCCTTACTCAAAAGAATTAATAACTGCTCTAAGAGTACCCTTCGACCGCAATACTCCAAATCATTATAATTCAATCCAATGTGAATTCATAGAAGGAGCAGAATTTTTAAAAATTCTCCTCCCTAAAGCTACCTTTGAATCTTCAGCTCAATAAATCTTTTACCTAATAGAAACCTCTTGAAGAGACCTGTTAATAGGGTCTCTTCAAGAGGGCCTGAAAATTCCCTTCCCATTGCTTGCAAGCTATTCAAGAGAATGTTATCATCTTCTTTAGATTGTGTATTATTAACCCAGCAAGAGTTTTCCATGTCGACCAAAAAAATGTATTTACAACTCCTCTCTTTCCTTGCGTTATGTCTTTCTTCCTATGGATTTACAAACCAAGATCTTTTGCCTCAGCAAAATTACCAGATCGTTGTAAATAACCGCATTTTGGCAAAAGTTCAGGGACAAACCATCTCTGTGCTGGACGTCATGAAAAAAATGGATGTTTTCTTAAATAACAATTACCCAGAAGTGAGCGACAATACTGTTGCTAAATATCAATTTTATGCTTCGCAGTGGAAAACAACCCTCGGTCAAATGATCGATAACGAACTCATTATCACTGATGCTGAAGCCAAAAAAATCACCGTGAGCGATGGAGACGTTAGAGAAACCATTCAAGAAAAATTCGGACCTAATGTCATGATCACTTTAGATAAATTAGGTATTACCTACGAAGAAGCTCGCAAGATGGTTCACTCTGATATTATCGTTAAAAAAATGACATGGTTCAAAGTAAATTCGAAAGCCCTTCAAGCTGTAAATCCAAAAGATGTTAAAGGCGCATTTCAAAAACATATTATAGAAAATCCTCCTGTAGAAGAATGGGACTATAAAGTTATCTCTATCCGTAACAAAAGTGAAGATTTAGGCGCTCAGGTAGCTCAAATCGCCCACAATCTTCTTCAAAACAAAAAAGCGGAACTTGCAAATTTAAAAGACACAATACAAACAGAAGTAAATGAGGATGTATCTGCAAGCCTTGCTATCTCAGAAGATTTTCATGCTACAAACAAGGATATTTCCGAAGCACACAAACAAGTTCTTTCTACTATGCAGGTCAATACTTTTAGTCCGCCTACTACACAGCGTAGCCGTGTTGACAATAGTACAGTACATAGAATTTTTTATTTGAAAAATCATTCTAAAACAGAAGCTCCTACATTTAACGAGATCTCCAATAAGCTCGAAAACGATCTTATTCACGACCACATTCAAAAAGAATCCTCCGTCTACATTCAAAAATTGCGCAAATATTACGGATATGATGAACAAAGCCTTCAAGAAAATATCCCCGCAAACTTTGAACCTTTTAGTATACGGTAATATTTGGGAATGCAACTTTTCAGACCTACAGATTTACATGCCAGATTAGCTCATCTTGGGGTGCATGCTAAAAAACGACTTTCTCAGAATTTTTTAATCGATGGCAATATTGTACGCAAAATTGTACAAGCAGCCAAGGTTACTGAAGACGATATCATTTTAGAAATTGGTCCAGGACCAGGAGCCTTGACGCAAGCTCTTTTAGCTGAAGGCGCCTCTGTGATCGCAATCGAGATGGACAAAGTCTTTGCGAATTCCTTACACGAACTTTGTGAAAACAGAGAAAAGCTCCAGGTCTTTCAAGAAGATTTTTTAAACTTTCCTTTACAAACCTTTTTACAAGAAAGGCTACCCATTGGAAAGAAATGTAAAATCGTAGCGAACCTTCCCTATCATATTACAACTCCTATCTTGGCTTTAGTATTGCCACTTCATGAGATGATCGAAACGGTAACGGTCATGGTGCAAAAGGAAGTGGCTGACAGGTTTATTGCAGATAAAGGAACAAGTGAGTACAGCAGCTTTACTATTTTTCTAGAATTTTTCAGCAAACCTACCTACGCATTTACCGTAGAACCTACCTGCTTTTTCCCTCGTCCTAAAGTAAGGTCAGCTGTTGTGAATTTTGCACTTCACAAGCCGCCGATTGAAAATGACTATGATTCTTTTTTTCAGCTGACAAGATCAGCCTTTTCTCAAAGACGTAAAATGTTAAGGTCAACCTTAAAGAAGGATTTTCCTGTCCAGCTAATAGAAGAGGCGTTGCAAAGTTTGGGATGTCCTTTAACGGTAAGACCAGAAGAATTGTCTTTGCAGCAATTTGTACAGCTGTATTCTCTTCTAAAATCCCTTACACTCAAATCGTAACCTAAAAGAATTTCGCTCTGCTCTTCGGTCTAAGCAGAATATAAAAGATAGCGCAGACTACAAGGCTAAGTAAGAAAAGGGATACTACTGTAACAGCATGGGTCCTCAACCAAGCTTTGAAACCTTTCATCGCTTGATATGCCATCTTGCCCTTAATAGGATACTTACTAAGAAGAACGGTTTCTTTACAAATAGCACCTGTCTCGTCCAATATTTTTAAAACCCCAACTTTTTGCCCCTGCTGAATAGGGAAATTGCAAGGACTCCAATCTAAAACAGCTTTGTAGGTAGACTCTTCAGATGGAAAATACTCTACGTACAAATCCTCTTGCAATGAGGCTTCTAAAATCCTCTCCGCACCTTCAATTTCCTTGGAAAAATGGTCATACTCTTTTGTGAAGAGCTTACGTCTTGTTTTGACTTCAGAAAATGCCTTCTCAAAAAGAGCTATGGTATCTTTAAAACGCTGGTCCGACGTCGGGCAATTGAAAAGAACAGATATTAATAACCTGCCTTCATGTTCTGCCGCGGCAACTAAACAATTTCCCGCTAAGGCAATGCTCCCTGTTTTTACCCCTATGGCTTTAGGATAATAGTACTTTCCCGACTTTAAAAGTCGATTAAACTGAACAAATTGCGTAGCAGGCTGCTTATTCGTTTCGGGTCTTGGATAGCTCACTGTCTTAACAACATCCCTAAATATAGGATTCTGCATAGCATACTGCGTAAGTTTTGCCATGTCGAAGGCCGTCGTCATATGTTCACGATGATAGAGTCCATGAGGATTGGTAAAATTGGTAGATTTTAAGCCTTTTTCTCTCATAAATTGATTCATTTCGTCCATGAACTTCTCAATGTTTCCACTGACATGTAGAGCAATCACATTGGCAGCGTCATTACCGGATTGCATCATAAGTCCATAAAGAAGGGTACGAAGCGTGTTCTTTTCTCCAGCTTTAACCCATGCAGTCGTTCCCCTAGTTTCTAAACGATATGATGGGTGACCTCCCTTCGGAGCGCGCCTAACTTCGGGACTTACTACACCTATGCAATCTTGTGTTGCGGTAGCTATTTCCTCTAGAT
>JABEVM010000146.1 GCA_013041585.1 Chlamydiota bacterium | reverse complement strand
TCCCCTGTCTAAGGATCCCCATAAAAAAATCCAGAGGTGCTTTTTTTAGGGACTTGGATTTTTCGTTATGCTTTAAGTCAAAAGCAAAGTAATTGATTGAATCTTGAATTTGCTGTTGGGTTAATTTTTCTTTCTTAGTTAATTGGATTATATGATTAAATGTTAGTCCTATTGCTTTTAAATCTTCGAGATCTATTCGAGTATCACCAGGCGCCCAATCAGTAGTAGTAGTTTTGTATAAACTACTACTACTATTAGACCCCTTTTCGGAAGCTGTATCTTCTAAAAATGATAAGGGGTTTATAGACCCCTTATCATAAGCCAGCGTGAAATCATTAAGAAGACTTTCTTTTAACTCGTAAACAGACCATCCTTTTTTTCCAACTTTAAAATTTATTCTTTCAATAAACCGATTTTTTAACAAGAATCTTAGGGCTGTTCTTGCAGAATCTTTTGATATTTTCAAAGTTTCCATTATGTGAGTTTGTGTTATCTCACCTGTGATTTTTTTGGGCGAGCTGGATGAAATTTCGAAAAAATACTGAGCAATTTTAAGAGGGTTGTTTCTCAATTTTTCTAAAATTTTAAAATGGGGTTGATCAACCCCATTTATAGACCCCTTTTGGATAAGGGGTTGATCAACCCCATTTATAGACCCCTTTTGGATAAGGGGTTGATCAACCCCATTTTGATTCTCTCTTTTTTCAGATTCTTTTTCGTGCAGCATCCATGATCGACGTTTTGAGCCAATCATCGTATTTTCTTTTGATTGTTCAAGAACAGGCAATACAACATTAAGTGATTCAACTAGTTTTTTTAGATCGGCCATCTTAATTACTCTTTCCTTGCCCACAACTGAAGATATATTGAAGTAAATCTTGATAATCTTCGGCTGCATTATTATTTTTACCAGAACTAAAGACATTTGTAGAATTCATGATGGTTTTAGTGATTTCTGAGCAATATCTAATAACAACAGGCGAAAGATTCTTCATTATTTTTTCTTTCGATCCGGTTATTTTTAATGCTTCTGCTGTCGTTGATACACGTTTATCTATACTAGAAAAGAAACAATGTATATCTATGGTGTCTTTTAAAGAAAATGTTTCTGTTAAATCTAAGATCTCTCTTAAAATATAATCAGCCCCTTGTATAGCAAAGTTGTCACTTCTAATCGGAATTAAAATACACTTAAGAATTGAAGTGTCAAGTTGATTTAATGCGCAAACACTAGATGCAAATAGATTTGAAATTTGAGGCGTATGATCTTGAAAAATTTTTGTGTCTTTTCCAAGCTTTTCAAAAACACTCTCGTAAAATCGCAACATTCCTTTTTTTATGTCTTGTGGTTTACTTAACACCTTATCAATGAATGCCTGGTTAAGATTAGATTTAACGAACCATACATTATCTCCAACCGATGTTAATATATTATCAATTGTCGCCTTTCCTTCTAAGAAATCTATTAAAATTAACTCATTATCATTGGCTGGTTTTCCAAAAACAAGCGATGTAAAACTACCTTGAGAATCTCCATCAACGTAAACTATAGGTGAGTTTTTACCAACAATTCTTCTTAGAGAAGCTCCAAGGTTGTATATGCTAGTCGTTTTACCAACGCCACCACATAAATTTGCTGATAACAATATTGCCGGTCTATAAAAATAATTTATACCAACATTCTTTAGGTAGACCTCCACCGCATCTGGGCTTATTCCAATAATTCTATTATTGACCCTTGTTACATGAGTTTCATCAAAATCTTTAAAATGCCTACTCACTAAAGGAATACTTGTCCCTGTAAACTTAGCGAGCTCGCTAACCTTCATTTTGCTAACCTTAAACATAATGTCTTTTCCCGTTTGTTAACAAAATTGTATATTATATTAAAATATTGTTAACAACAACATAAATTGTTATTGGCAAGTAATATTGAGAATAACTCTTTTAAAGTTAACATGCATTTTTGGCTGGTTAAAAGGGGTCTATAAACCCCATTTATAGACCCCTTTTAATTGTTGTTAGTTCTCAGTAATTCTAGAACCAGGGAGAAGGATGAGCCTGCTTTATCTTCTATTTTGATAAGATGGCCTTTATGTCAGAAGGCTTTTCTATCCAGTGTTCTGCTGAGGTTGTTTTTCTTGAAAAGCGGTTCTTAGCATTAAGCTCTTCAACGGGGAGGCAAATCGGATAGGTATACAGTGTCTGCAAAAATTTTAGCTCGCCCAAAAGCCGATCGGCTTCTAATTCAATAAACCAAGCCTTATGTTTGCCTTCTCCCGCAGCGCTCCAACGATATTGCCTTGCTTTTAAGATATCCTTTTGTTCTATCGGTGCATTGACCGCCCAAACCCTAAATGTTTTCTTGGCACTATTTTGCAGTAGCACTTTCAAGACATGCTCTTTAGATTGGGGTAATGTTTTAGACAGAAGATGTACGCCCGCCAAACAATCAGTGCTAGCGCGGTGGCCTTCATAAAAGAATCCAAAACGATAGGCTAAGTATTCCAATTTAGCGCTTTCTATACCTTCTTGCTTCCAAGGGAGCTGTGTCATCGAGCAAGCCCAAGGCGTTTTTGGACTATCTTCCCATAAAGTCTCTATGAAAGGTCGATCAAAACCAGCATGGTGTGCAATAACGATATCTGCCTCAGACAATCTTTGAAAAAGTTCTTTTTTATTGATACGGCATCCTTTCACCATGGCATCATTAATCCCAGTTAAAGCCATAATCTCCGCAGGGATGGATTTTCCTGGATCTTGGTATTCGCTGCCAACGTCTAGGATCTTAAAGATCCGTCCATCAGCACCATACTCAAACACTACCCAACCCAATTCAATGATGTGATCTGTAGCCATGTAGAGCCCCGTTGTCTCTACATCTAAAAAAATACCCCTAAACTTTTGGCTACCATCGTCTAAGCAATAATAGAGGGGTTGTTCGTATCGCTCTATCAATCGATAGTTCTGGTATGATTTTAATGTCTTAATGGCCTGTTGAAGTGTGTTGTCCGTCACAATAGGTTCCTGTCAAAGTCCCTATCCTAACATGGTTCAATGACCCATTTAAATAAAAACGATCTTCTTTTTTTTAAAATTTTTGATCTCGGAGGGGAAGCCTTTATGTCGCGTCTGCACATTAAACTGTGCTCGCGACGGTTGATTTT
>JABEVM010000145.1 GCA_013041585.1 Chlamydiota bacterium | reverse complement strand
ATTCAATCCAAGTTATAGTTAGTAACGACAAGGTAAAAATGATGTCTACGGAAAAACAAATGATTCAACCTAAAAAAGAAAAAACCACTTTATATTATCATTATGAAGATTTTAATTACTCTGACTTATTTTATCCTCATAGTGATAATACAGGGTTTATAAGAAATAACGCCCTTCACTTGGAAGATTATGCGGGAGATTATTATACTGGGAATGAACTTATGTTTTACCCTACATTAGCGCAAAAAATACGTGCGCTTAAGCACTACCCATTGTTAACATGTGATTTTAAAATTGACAAAGGGTTAAAAGGTAAGGCATTTATCATTTATTTTCACCATAGAACAATAACAAAAATACGTCGATTTAAAAAATGGGTAGAGTCGTCACGAAACCATATTAATACGCTAGTCGAGCAGTTCGGTGGATTAAAACAAGCGCCGATTATTGAGAGTTATAGGCAAGGGGATGGGTATGATGAGTATATTAATCTTAAGCACTTGCTTCAACAATATGCACAGGAGGCGAGGTATCTTTCAATTGATGAAATCATACCAAAGACGCCGTATCTGGCTGTAAGATTTAAGAACGAGCATAAACATGTTGGCAAAGTTAAATGGTTTGATCTAAACACGGGTGAAATGATGCAGACTCGTTTAAAAATTATCAAAATAGGATTAGAAACCATATCATGTCGTAGCCAGGAGTCATAGAATAACAGATTTTCAAAAAGTAGATAAAAACCCCTGTTTTTTTACAACATAGAGGCCGCGAAATGATATTAACTAAAATGGCAATATCTGAGAGATGTGGGCAATGATAGCAGTTGTAAAAGTTTACCGCCGGGGTTTCATGTCTCCTATAATTTTTTCAACCTTGGAAGACGTCGAACAAGCATATAAGTGATCAGAGATAGCAGAGCTTTATTGTTCTGAAAAGGATTAAGGCCTATTTTTTAATTTGATCGGTGGTTGTTTGTTCTCCTTGTTGGAAAAGGGTATCAAAATGCATGAGACGTATATTTAACGCTTTGATCACTTGCAGGAAAAAAACAGCAGTAAAGCGCCCCCGGTTAAGCTTCCCTTTGAGGGCTCCTATAGTTTCATGCACGCCTATTTTTTCTAATTTTTCGCAGAGCTGCTCTTGAGTAAAGCCTTGTCGTTTAATTTCAGCCTTAACCAAATTACTGGTCACTTTATCCCAATCCATAGATCACCCATAAAGTTTTGAATATAGAACTTTAGAATACATAAATAAAACTTTTTTGTCAAAAAAGCTTGACAGTTAAGATCTGACTATCTATAATAGTTTTATATATGAAACTTTAGTTCTAAATATAAAACTTATTAAGGAGCCCAGACTATGAAAATGACCCCAAATGATGCTTTAGCCATTTTGAATATTGTAGTTAATCCCGTAACCCCTGAAATGATTACTACGGCTTACCGTAAAGCGGCCATGCTCTATCATCCCGATCGCAATCCCTCTAGTTTGGAAATGATGCAGCTGGTTAACGCCGCTTATGATGTTTTAAAAGATTATACGGATGTTAGCCACTTGGAAGCAAAAAGCCAAGAATACGGTGAGGAGGTGAGTAGGGCGCTTAATGCTATTTGTGGTTTACAGGGATTGGAGATTGAGATCTGTGGCGCTTGGATTTGGATCAGCGGAAACACAAAAGAACATAAAGAAAGCTTAAAGGCTGCGGGGTTTCGTTGGGGTGCAGCTAAAAAGTGTTGGTATTTCCGTCCTGCTGAATGGAAATCTAAAAACCGTAAACCCTGGTCGATGAATCAGATTCGTGACACCTATGGCAGTCAATCGTATAACCCAGAGCAAGAAAATAAAAAAAAATTATCAGTTGCAGCATAGAGCGGTAAGAGAAGGGTATCGCAAAATATTTTTATAAGGATCACTTTATGACCAAAGCAAGAAAGCATTATAAGTGGGAACCTAACAAGTTAGCAGAGCATTATTCAGTACAAGAGCTAGAAACCTGGGGACGTGAGCTAAGGCAAAAAGAAGGACTTTATTATCTAACAAATGGTAGATACACCCCGGAAACATTAAAAAAAATTGGAGCCTTGCACGCAGCAAAATTATTTGTCGAAGCACATAACACTAGAAGAAGAGGAGAGTATAAAAATGAAAATGACTAATAACTTTTTATTGCTAATGTCATTAGCAACATTCAACGTAACCAGTTTGGCGTGCGGTGATCATCCAGAGGATGAGATTTTGACTACAGATGAAAAGATAGAAAATGTCCAAGATAAAGTAGGGGATGCGCGAGATCGCTATTCTTATGGAGAGCGTCAGTATGATCGATTAAAAAAAGCAGAGGACTTAGAAGATTACTTAGATATCGTCGAGCAGGTTAAGTTGTTTGATTAAAATTATATAAGTTTGATTTATTTCTAATTTGTATTGAAAGGAGAAATTTTGTGATCAACATCCATTGGTTAATAAAAGAATATCATCAATTATTGCACAGACTCGCAGCTATTGAAGACGACTTTTATACGGATTTAGACGGCAAGCTTTGTCATCTTTGCGATATTGACGAAGCACGCCCAGAATATTTAACCGTGACTAGAATTTTAGATACTATTAAAAAACTCTTGGAGTCAGAAGAGGCTCAAGAAGCGTTAAAAAATTTTCCATCACATGTCTTAGTCTATATACCTCCTGAGGTGGAACTTGAGGCATTAAGAATGAGTGCAGAAGAGTTATAAGTTTAGAATAGGGTTAACTTAATTTATGATGAAGTAATTTTGTAGCCTCTTAGTCATCATGTTCAGCAAGATCGGTGGGGGCGTTTTCTCTATGCTTTTTAGTTAATCGCCACCCATGAATTTTTTCACGTTTCGTTTGTCGTTCTTGCAAAGCATGGAGTCTTAGCCCTTGCCGTTCTTGATATTTTAAGAAACCTTCAACTTTCTTGATTTGCTTCAGTAGAGGAAGACTTTTTGCTGCTGTTGGGTCTGAGAAATCGTTCTCCTTGCTTTTCCCACTCCTTAAGCTTGCTTGAGTTTTCCTTAAGCGCGGTTTGCAGTTCCAGAAACATACCAGCAAAAAGATGATCAGATGCTTTAAATAAATCAAGTTTTTCTATAAGACGACCTACCCCAGTTATTAAAGTTTCTTTCCTTTTTTGCAACAATTCTTCATTTTTCTTTTGAAGAGCTTCTATCT
>JABEVM010000144.1 GCA_013041585.1 Chlamydiota bacterium | reverse complement strand
AAATTGGCTGAAGCAGGGCTCACAAATCATCCGCCTTCAATAACACCAACGCCAACACCAATAGGGCCATTTTTCCCTCCTCCCAATCCACCACCGCCTCCTTTTAAAACGGGCTTATTGCCAATTGTCCTCGTGAATAATAGTGGTCTTCCTGACAACCAAGTTTATGTTCTTGTTACAGGTGTCTCTCTTGATTCACAATTCCAAGTATGGGGCAACATTGACACATCATCGGGTGTTGCGACTTTGCAAGATGTGGCACTTACTGATAACAGTACTTCTTTCAGTTATCTGTTATCTGATTTGCCGGCTACAAGCGGGGGGCATGTGATTTATATTCCCCAGATTCGAAGCGGTCTTATTTGGTTTTCCATGTCAAATAAGCTCAGCATGACTGTTGTAAACGTTTCACCAGAAATACCCGCTCTACAAATTGTACAGCCTAACTTCACAAGTCCTGCAGATGTAAATTATGCTACCAATTTTGACATTTTTGAGTTTGCTTATTTACTAGCAGGTGCCCCACAAGTCGCTACAGATGCAACAGCTGTGAGTTTCTTTTCACTTCCTCTTTACGGATATTTAGCTGGAGCTACAAGTGCTAGTTCCAATACAGGACTATACCAACCAAGAAGTTATATTATGTCGCAAGCGGCCGCGCTGTTTGCTACAGCTCCAACCGCTTCGCAGTGGAATAAGCTTCTTTTAACTAGCGGAGGTGTGACCCTTCGACTTCTTTCAACTGGAAAAGCAATTGCAGCAAATTTATTTGATGCAAACTATCTAGACAATGCAGCTAGTTACGGATACAGCTATATCAGTGATATTTGGACAGGAGCTTCAAGCTTTTACAAACAGCCTAATGTTTGTAATATGTCGGTTACAGTCACTGTGCCTTCTACTGCAACCTATACTTATCAAGGTAGCGTTCATCTAGACAATACATTCGTTTTTACTTCATCGGATGGAGGCCCTACAGTCACATTTCCTGCACCGGTTACCTCTCCAATACCTACTGGTACGACGACTTTTAATATCTTCTCAGCAATTAACTTTATCACACCCCTTCCCACAGCGGGCACAGCTGCCGATGCCGTGAGTAAGTTGTTCCAGGAAGCCATAATTGCAGGACTTGTGCCTACTAGAAATACGCTCAGTCTCTCCTATCTTAGCTCGAACCAAGGTAGTTTTTACACTGTGAATAGCAACCTAAGTCCTGCAGGACAAACTTCAGGTCCTTGGTATGATCTGTATTCCAAAGCGCTTCATAGATTAGGGTCTATTTACACCTATGGATTTGATGAACCTCTATGGCCTCAAGTTCTGCTTGGTGGCCCCTTTACGGATAATGTAACCTATATGGGTATTACAATAGGAAGTGTCCAATAAAATTTTGATTTATATCAGAGAAGAGTATTGAAAAATTGGAAGCAAGGTGCTTGGTTGACTAAAGGTCGATCAAATACTACAATTGCTTCCAATTTTTTATTTGGGAACCCATGTCAAATTCAATAGTTATTTTCGAGTATACTCTACCCAGTTTCGCTGACGAAATTTTTACGAGGTTTGGAAAAGGGAAAAGACATGCTGCAATCCTATACGCAGAATTCTTTCGGTACGGAAAGTTTCTAAAGAAAGTTGAGAAAGAAGCTATTTCCTTAGCTCTGCAAATCATCCAAGTAACAGATACCACTCTTCCTTCCCTTTCTCTGAAAACAGAAGAAGGAGACACCACTAAATTTCTTTTGCGTCATAATGGTGGACTTGAGAGCGAATCGGTCATCATTCCTATGAAGTCGGGAATGACCCTTTGCATTTCTTCTCAAGTTGGATGCAAAATGGGATGCGCATTTTGCGAGACAGGAAAACTCGGTCTTCTTCGCAGTTTTTCCGCTAAAGAAATTGTGCAGCAGGTGTTCTTTGCTAAATTTGTGTGCAATGCACCTATCCGCAATCTAGTTTTTATGGGGATGGGCGAGCCATTTGATAATTGGGAAGAAGTAAAACAGGCTATCAATATTCTTTTGGACCCGAGAGGTTTTGGGTTTGGTCCCAGTCGCATCACAGTTTCTACAAGCGGTGATGTAGAAGGGATCTATCGTTTTATGAAAGAGATGCCTTCTGCTGTAAACTTAGCCGTATCTGTCAATGCGCCCAATGATGAAATTCGAAATCGAATCATGCCGGTGAATAAAACATGGAATATGAAAGCGCTAAAAGAAGCTTTAGAGGCCTATTGCCAAGATCCTAGAAGAGAGATTTTAGTCGAATATGTTCTCTTGCAAGGTATTAACGACTCTTTAGAATGCGCGGATGAGCTTGCTTCCTATCTAGAAGGACTCTCTGTCAAAGTCAATTTAATCCCTTACAATTCACAAAGAAAAGAAAGGTTTTCAGCTCCTTCTCTCGAAGATCAACAAGCTTTTTCGAAAAGGCTGCAGAAAAAAGGATATCAAACCCTGCTTAGAGCAAATAAAGGAAATGGGATCATGGCTGCATGTGGTCAATTAGGGAATATAGAACAAAGACAGCTTCTACTTCGTCAAAAAAGACAATCCCTTCCTATTCTGTAATAGAAAATGGGATTTTCCCAGATGGGATCGTCTCTTCTTCTAAAGCTTTAAACACAGATTCTAAAGAATATTTTGTAGGACTATAGGTTAGAAATGTGTTGTGCGTAAGATGCAGTTCTTCCCCGAGTAAATCATAAGGATTGCGAAGACCCACAAAGAGAAGTCTTTGAGGAGAAGTTTCCCTAGCTAGTTCTTTCATCAGAGTTTTTTGCAAGGAGAAGTTTGTTGCGTTATAAGAAAAGAAGAGAGTTAACTCGCTTTGCGCTGCACTTATCTTTATTTTTTCTCTAACGGAAGGATCCTGAAGTGAAGTTTGCTCGAAAAACAGAGTGTCAGCAGTAATCGCCCTTTCTTTGAGCATTTCTCGCATAGTATTTTCTATATCTTTAGGAGCGATCACACAAATTTTCTTGGCCTTAAATCCTGTACCAATTGCAGAAAGTAGGGAAGGAGAAGAGAGAAGCGTTAAAGATTTTTGAGCGATTTCTGCAGAAAGTTTGTCATTTGGAGTGAACGAAGAAATAGAGGTGTTTTGAGAAAGTTTTTGTTTCATTTTTATGAGACGAAGGACAGAATCATTAATTCTTTCTTCGGATAGTACCCCGTTTTGAACGTTTTCTACGATGCCTTGGATTGCTTTTTCAATCACCTCTTCATCTTGTTTTTCCGTAGGGGAGAAAGCAGCCCATTCTAAGCGACCTAAAATAATACAATCAGCGCCGGCTTGAATCGCTTTGATCGCCGCTTGTTTTACAGATTCGACAGCTCTTTCAAAAGTGGATGTATCTTGTAAGACAGCATTCATACTCAGCGAGTCTGTCATAATAACGCCTTCATAACCCCATGCCTTTCGTATCAGGTTTGTCGTTACTTCGTAAGAAAGGCTTGCCGGAGTTTTAGGATCTAGGGCGGAGAAAATGACGTGTGCAGTCATCATTGCTGGAGCATCTAGGAAATGTCTAAAGGGGGCAAATTCACAGGATTCGAGTTGCTCTAAAGATTTGTCACAGGTAGGAAGAGCTAGATGAGGATTAACAGCCACTCCTCCGAGTCCCGGAGCATGTTTAAGAACATAAAGTAGACCCTTTTCTGTCATTCCACGGATTTGCTCTTTCGCAAAATGAATTACATGAGAAGGATTTGTGCCGTAGGTTCTTATACCCATATACCAAGGATGTAAGTTGTGTATTTGCACATCCACAACAGGAGCTAAATTGAAATTGATGCCTACAGAGGTAAGCTCTTTTGCTAGTACTTTTCCTGTTTCATAGGCAAGCATGGGATCATTTGTAGCGCCAAGCGCCATATTTCCAGGAAATCTAGTAAATCCATTTTGCAATCTTTGGACAATGCCGCCTTCTTGATCGGTTGAAATGATGGGAGGAATCTTCGTGGCTTTTACAATCGTATCTTGTACTTCTTTTGAAAGAGCTGCAATTTGCTCCGGATTTTCTAATCCGTTTGACCAAGCAAAATAAATGACATTGCCAAGTTTTGATCTGTGCAAAAATTGCTTTGTATCATCTGAGAGGGTTTTTCCCCAAAAAAAGCTGATAAAAAGTTGCCCAGCTTTTTCTTCTAATGACATCTGAGATAAAATCTCTTCCGCTGAAAGTTGGTGAAAAATTGAAGGCTGTGCTGGAGGAAGAGCGTGTGCAGTTTGCATAATTTTTTGTGATTTAAAATATTGATAAAGCATATAACATAGAATACACGAATAATTTGAGCAAGGGGCATGATATGTTTGATAAAAAGAAAATCGCTGAAGCAGAAGCATTAGGATATAGAATAGATATTATGGGCAGAAATGTCCAAGTTACTGAACCTATGAAAGATTATGCTATAGAGAAAATTTCAAAAATTGAACGTTTTCATCCACATATACTCGATGTCCATGTGACCATGGATATTCAAAAGCTAGAACATACTGTGACTATATTCATTCACTTTAGCCATATGAAAATCAAAGTGCATGCGAGCAGTAACGATATGTATGCTTCAATCGATAAGGCTACAGAAAAACTTCGCACACAGATCAGACGCTGGAAAGACAAAATACAAGACCATCATGCCAAATCTAGATCTGTTGTTGACATGCAAGTGAATGTTTTGCAAAGACCCTACGATGAGCTAGAAGAATTTAATGGTGATATTGTAGCTTCAAATAAAGCAAGTGAGCAAGCCAGGTCTTGGCCGCCGAAAGTGATCGGAACATCCACTCGTCCATTAAAAGATCTCACAAAAGAAGAAGCTGTCATGAAGATTGAACTATCTGGTGATCAGTTTTTAATTTACCGTGATGAAGCTTCGCGAAGACTCCACATTCTCTATCGTAGAAAAGATGGAAATTATGGACTTATCCAAACAGAATGATTCTTTTGTATTCGACGCCACGCGTAGTTCTTGGATGAAAGCTACCCCTGAAGAACGTGTTCGGCAAGAACTGATCCAAGCTATGATCACTTCCTATGGATATCCAAAGGAGATGATCGCGGTGGAAAAGAATCTTGCCGATATCCCCCATTTAGAAATGCAAAAAAAAAAAATACCAGATAGACGAATCGATATCGTTTGTTTTGCGAAAAATATCCATAAAGATTATCCGCTCTATCCTCTTCTGCTTATAGAATGTAAACAGGATGGTAAACTAAAAGGCGCTCTTGATCAAATTTTAGGCTATAACCACTATGTAGGGGCCTGTTTTATTGCGGTTGCGACCTCTGAAGTTTTTCTCCTACAGTTTCTAGGCAAAAGTGGAATTGTGCAAAAAGAATTAAAACATCCTCCTTTGTATAAAGAGCTTATCCAGGCGGTTCATACATGAAAAGTTCCACTCTTTCTTTAGATCCTAAAGTGCTAGCTCACGACGTTATATGTGTCTTTGAAAGTGATTTTTTAGATATTTACCTAAGGCTAACTTCTTGGCTTGAAGAAAGAAAAGAAAGATCCCTGATCTTTTTGGCTGAAGCAGGCACTGCTTTTCAAGACAACTTTCTTTTTCTTTCTCAAATTCCTCAAGTGATCTGCTATTCATTAACTAAAGAAAGTGAAGAGCAAATCTACACATCTCTTGCATGGAAGTTTGTTTTTTTGAAATTCTACTTTCTTTCCGAGAAGAAAGAAGATTCGGAAAGTGAGCAAAGGCAGAAAGAAATTTTTTCGAAACTAGCTCATATTCAATCAGCTGTTCACTTAGTAGCTTCTGAATATACAGACCTTGGGAAAGTAGTTGCGCAGAATATTTTCGAGAATGGCTCTTTTCTTGAAGAATCTTTGCCTCTCAGCTCTTTGTATCAAAGTTGCAGAAATATTCCCGCGATCATTTGCGGCGCAGGGCCTTCTTTAGAAAATGAGATCCTGCTTTTAAAAGAATATAGACACAAAGCTCTTGTTTTTGGAGGCGGTTCCGCTCTTTCGGTGCTGAGTGGTTTCTCTCTACAACCCGATTGCAGTGTGAGTTTTGATCCGGATCCCCCTTACAGGCGTTATCTGCAGCAGACCGCTTTTGAAGCACCTTTTTTCTATCAAGGTAGAGTTTCTTATGAACTTAGCAAACTTGTGCATGGAAAACGAGTTATCGCCCCTGCAAGCAAAGGATATCTTCTTGAAGAGTGGCTATTACAGGCTTTGAAAAAAGCTGATACTACGTTTGATAGCGGATGGGTAGTTGGAAATTTTGCTACGGCTCTTGCCACTTTTCTCGGTTGCAATCCAATTATTGTAGTTGGGATGGACCTCTCCTTTTCAGACAAGGAAATGTATGCTGCAGGGGTGGCTGGGGGAGAAGCGATTTCAGATGGGATCCCTTGTAAAAATAGTAACGGAGAAGATTGCTTAACTAAACCAGATTGGCTGATGGCAGCTAAATGGTTTGAAGAGTTTGCAGAGGCGCATCCAGAAATCACGTTTATCAACGCAAGCTCCTCTGGTATTCAAATAGAGGGTATGGAAAAAGGGTCGCTACAGGATATAGCAGCGCGTTATTTTTCTTCTTCCTATGATATCCAAGGGCATTTTCACACTGCGCTATTTGATCATGAAAAAGAGGCCAGTCATTCTTTACTCGATCAGGCTAGAAATGAATTTCAAGAGAGTTTACGTAGAGTTGAGTCCTTTTGTGAGAAAATTTTGCAAAATATGTTTCAAAATTATCCTAATCTTTCTAAAGATACAGGAAACACTGTCCTTCTCGAGTTAGACCTAGAGCAGGAACTTTTTTTTAGAGTTGTCTTAGATCCTTTTTGGAATGTATGGAAGCATATCTTCGCAAGAGAAGAAAGTTTGGAAGAAGGATTGACTCTTTTTATTCATAAAATTCTGTTCTTTAAAAAGATGGTAACAGAATTTTCCAAGATTTTTTATAGAGGAGATGAATATGCAGGAAGTATATGAAATTTCTGAAGGTATGTTACACATTCGAGATCCAGAACTTGCTATCTCGATTCAAGAGCCTTTTTCTTTACCTGCCTTACCAAAAGACCTCTCTATCCCATTTTACGACCAGAAAAGACAGCCTGTTTTAGAAAAAAATCCGGAAGGACTTTTAGAAAAAGCTTTTTTTCGAGAAGAGGGGAAAATACATGGAGAATGCAGGCTGTTTTATGAAGGGGGCGGGAAAAAGGCGGAGATGTACTATAAGAATGGTGTTTTGCACGGTCCTTCTCTTTTCTTTAGTAAAGACGGCGCCTGTCTTTCTTCGAGTTGGTTTTATGAAGGGTATGTGAATGGAAAAGTGAGACAATACTATCTTTCTGGAACGCTCTATAGTCTGCAGCGTTATGTCAAAGGGAAGAGAGTGGGGAAGCAAGAATACTATTATGAAGATGGGACGCTTAAGAGTCTCATGCATTACGAAGCAGATCAGCTCCATGGGCATGTTCAACTTTTCTGGCCGAATGGAAAAACAAAAAGAGAAAGCGCCTTTGTTCAGGGCAAGAGAGATGGCTTTGATAAAATTTGGGACGAAAAGGGAGAGCTTGTTGACGAAGGTGAATATCGTCTTGGATCAGCTATAGGAATCCATAAGAGAAAATATACTACTGGTATTCTCAAGGAAGAACTCGTCTTTCATGATCCTTCTAGGTTTGACAAGAGAGAATGGGATAGGGATGGAAAACTCATTTACGAAGGGATTTACAGGCCTGATTTAACCTATGTCGAAAAAGTATGGGATGAAGCCAAAAAGACTATGCAAGAGAGAGAGGGATATTGGGATGGAAAGAAACTTTGTTGGAAAGAGTGAAATGGTATTTTGGGAAAAATGTCCCGATATAGCTTTTCATCTTCAATTTTTCTCTTCTTCCGAATTCACTTTTTTTTTGCAAAACGGGAAAGAGTACAACGCGATCCTTCCTTCTCTTGAGAGCTCTACATTGCATTCTGAGAGTATTTCTCAGGAAGTTGAGAGATTTATCCAAAAGATAGATAAAGAGCATACCGATCTTATCTATCTGTATGGCTTAGGACTTGGCTACTACGCTTTAGCTCTTACAGAGTGGTTAAAGGCGAATCCTCACCATGCTCTTGTCATATTGGAAGATAGACTCGAAGTTTTTTCCGCTTTCTTACAAACACAGCATGCGGAAGAGATAATCAATCATCCTAGAATTCATTTTCGTTTTATCTCTGGAAAAGAGCTGTGGAAGACAGCAGTTGAAGAGCTGGCTTATTCTTTTCCTGCTCATAAAGTGCAAGTGTTAGCTCTAGAACTTTATGAAAAGCATTTTGCTAGGCATTTACAAAAAATTCGTCTTCTTTTAACAAGGAAAACAGTGTCTTCCCAAGCTCAATTTGTAGAGGGTTTTTACCCCCATGAGCTCTTTTCTAATATTTTAGAGAATACAGCTAGACTCCCCGAAGCTTTTTTGGTGAATTCCCTGCAGGGGAAATTTGCGAATATCCCCGCCATTATATGTGGGGCGGGCCCCTCCCTTTCTTTGTGCTGTGAAGTTTTAAAAAAGATGGAAAACAACGCTCTTCTTCTTGCTGGAGGATCAACCATAGCAGCGCTTAGCAATTCTGGAGTTTTGCCTCATTTTGGAATGGCGCTTGATCCCAATGAGGCAGAATACATCCGTATTAAAAATAGTGTTGCCTTTGAAACGCCTCTTCTATACGGAAACCGACTCTTTTCTGATATTTTTTCAACATGGAATGGTCCTTTAGGGTATTTGCGTTCAGGAGTAGGTGGAAGTTTTGACTCCTGGATTGAAGAAAATCTTGGGATTACAAAATCTTCCATTGGCGGAGATTTAAATTACGAAGCGTTATCAGTGACAACTCTTGCTGTGAGCCTAGCTATCTTCCTAGGGTGTAATCCTATTGTTTTTTGCGGAGTTGACCTTGCATTTACAGGTGGACAAATCTACGCCTCAGGTGTTTTGGAAAATAAAAAAATGGTCATGGACCAATGGAAAAAGGAAGTTAAGTCCGAAAATAAGTTACTTCGAAGAAAAGACAGTAAAGGAAACCCAACCTATACTCTGCTGAAGTGGATTATGGAAGCAGAGAGCATTGCTGCACTTACAAAGAAATACCCAGGAACAAAATTTATCAATGCCTCCGAAGGAGGACTTGCCATTCCCGGCGTCTCTTACGTCTCTTTAGATGAAGTCCATACTCTCTATTGTAAAGACGCGTACGACTTTCGAGGGATGATCCATGCAGAAATAGAGCAGATAGAGCTCTCTTCGAAAAAAGATCCCTTGAAGGATCTTATCTTTCGCCTAAAACAAAGTACAAAGCGTACAACAAGCCTCTGCCAGGCACTTGTAGAAGAGCTAGAGAAGGTTTATAAAAGCGATCCCCATATGTCTATTGAAAAGGGGAGAATTGTATTTTTAGAGCAAGAGATTGTGCAAGAAGAAGCGTACATGCATTTGATCGGAACGATTCCAGGATCTTTTTCAAGATGGATGCAAAGAGTTCAGTTCTCTTGTAAAGATAAGGAGTCTTATCTTTACAAAAAGGAAAGTTTAGAAAGGTCTTTAGCTCTTTGGAAGCAATGCCAAAAAGCATTAGAGATCCATGAAGAAGTGCTAGAGGGTATGTTCGTACGATTTTAGCTTGCTTCGGAGTGTTTTTATACTGATCCCCAAAGCCTTGGCTGTTTTGGTCCGATTGTTGTTTTGGACGGTGAGGGTGTCTAAAATATGTCTTTTTTCCATTTCTTCCAAACACATAGGCTCAGAATAGGTTACTACCTGATCAGTTGGCTGAGGTACTGGACAGCGATCGAGAAAATCAAAAATAATGTGGGCCTCTTCAATGGTTTCTTCGGCAACCATGATCACAGAGCGCTCGATTACGTTTGCAAGCTCTCTGATATTTCCCGGCCACATATGTTTTTGCAGCTTTTCTTGAGCAGATAGGCTTAGCTTTTTACAAATTTTTTGGTTTTCTTGGCAGAATTTTTCCAAAAAGTACTCTGCAATAGGCAAGATGTCTTCTTTTCTTTCTCGAAGAGGCGGGAGGTAAAGAGGTACAACATGCAGTCTATAGTAGAGATCTTCTCTAAACGTTTTTTTCTCAATAGCCTCTTTCATGTTCCTATTTGAAGTGGAAACTAGTCTTACGTCTACTTTTATCGCTTTAATTCCTCCAATCCTCTCGAATTCTCTTTGCTGGATCACTCGCAGAAGTTTGGCTTGCAGGCCAAAGGGAATTTCTGAAATTTCATCTAAAAGAAGAGTACCTCCATTGGCGAGCTCAAATCTTCCGATCTTTTTCTCAATAGCACCTGTAAAAGCTCCTTTTTCATGACCAAAAAACTCTGATTCGATCAGAGTCTCCGGGATGGCGGCGCAATTCACTTTGATGAAAGGCTGAGAACTTCTTGATGAATACGCGTGGATGATCTGAGCGATCTCCTCCTTTCCGGTTCCTGATTCTCCACTGATGAAAACACTAGCATGACTTTTGGCGATGAGGATCGCGTCTTTTACGATTTTTTTCATGATAGGACTTTCTACGATGATTTTTTGCTTTGGGGAAAGGGGAACACTATATTCTTTGCCTAGCTCAAAAAAGTAATCTTTTGCTTGTTCTAAAGCTGTATGCAGAACGCTTCGTTTGATGGGTTTCTGAAGATAGGAAAAGGCGCCCCATTGCATCACTTCTACTGCTGTTTCAACTTGTGTATTTCCAGATATGAAGATGAATATGGTATAAGGGTTCTTGGATTTGACTCCTTCTAAAAACTTTTTCTCAGCGTCAGCAAAGAGATCTCGATCGCAAAAAATCAGATCAAAGTTCTCTTTAAGCGCTAAGGATTCGGCGGATTCTATGATTTCTTCATAGACAAGATCAACTTCTTCTTTCTCAAGAAGCTGACGAATTGTCCGCTGTATAGACTTGTCTAAGCTGCATAGCAGTACTTTTTTCATGGTAGATTCCGAGTGGTTCTATTT
>JABEVM010000143.1 GCA_013041585.1 Chlamydiota bacterium | reverse complement strand
TGAAAAATGCTGGCCCCTTCAAGCGCCGTTGTCATAAAATGGTTTTTGCCATTTTCTCTTACATAATCTGTATACGTAGACAAAAAAACCTGAGAGATCGCTTCACTGCCACTTGATGTAAATGTAAAAATATCTTTTTCACTAGCTCCTAGAAAGTCATATATAATCTGCAAGCTCGTATTTGCAACCGACAGTGCATCTTGCCCGATCTGATGGGGAGCAGAAAGAGATCCCCAAGCGACTTTAAATAAGGCGTGCATCCTTTCTATCGAAGAAGGAAAGGGCCGCGATGCAGTATGACTATCTAAATAAATACCCATGGCTTAGATCATGCCCCTATGCCATACATTATCTTTAGATTCGTATGTAATGACAGATCCTGTTGCAATTTCCAGTTCTAAAACTTGCTCCTTAGTCAGTTTATCCAAATACATGACAATTGATCTAAGTGAATTGCCGTGAGCAGCAATGTATACATTTTTCCCGTGTTCTAAAAGAGGAAGAATTGTATGCGTGAAATATGGGATCGCGCGTTTTGCCGTCATCTCTAAGCTTTCCCCTTCAGGAGGAGGGACATCATAGCTTCTTCTCCAAATTTTGACCTGTGCTTCGCCGTACTTATCCATTGTCTCTTTTTTATTGAGCCCTTGTAAGGTTCCATACATGCGCTCATTTAATTCCCAAGCAACATATGTTGGAATGCACAATTTTTCTGTCTCTGGGCTATAGATTTTAGACCATCTTTCCAAATGACTTTCTTGTGGATGCATTACGCGGGGAACTTTACCACCTTTGTGCGTACTCATCGCAAGCATGGCAGTCATCTGGGCTCTCATTAAGGAAGACATGAAGATGACGTCGATTGGAATATCAGCTATTTTCTTTCCTCCTTCTAGAGCTTCTTGAATGCCCTCAGAAGATAAAGGAATGTCTACCCATCCTGTAAATAGATTGCGCTTATTCCAGTCCGATTGTCCATGGCGCATCATAATTAATTTTCCAAAGCGTTTCATGTCCCCTCCCGTTTAGTTTTATTACGTAGTAGAATAGCAAAAAGGAGGAATCTTTTCTATCTGTAATAAAAAATTTAGATTATAAAACAGGCGTTATCTTATTCATTTTGAGATAATAGACTTTCTCCTTGGAATTATGTCCCCTTACTGATAAAATCACAGCCCTATGGAACAAGGAAAAAGACTCAGCAAAGTATTAGCAGCAGCCGGCGTCGCATCTCGAAGAGTATGCGAAGAACTCATTTTTTCCGGAAAAGTTTGCGTGAACGGACAGGTAACCCTTATCCCTCAGACACTTGTGTCTTTAGAGCGCGATAAGATCACCGTTGGAGAGCGCATCATTTCTAAAGAAGAGTCTAAAATCTACTACATGCTCAACAAGCCAAATGGCTATATCTGCACAAACGCAAGACCTGGAAGTAAAAAAATTGTTTTAGATCTTTTCGAGCCTCTTCAACATAAACTTTTTACTATAGGCCGTCTTGATAGGGAAACCACTGGACTTCTTCTTGTTACAAACGACGGTCATTTTGCAAACAAAGTGATCCACCCTTCTTCCAATATTGCTAAAGAATATTTGGTAAAAGTAACCCAAGAGATCACAGAAGAGCATCTAGCTTGCATAGCTGAAGGTGCTTATGTAGATGGCGTTTGGGTAAAACCTAGAAGAATCACTAAAGTTCGCAAAGGGACGTTAAAAATCATCATTAAAGAAGGGAAAAAGAGAGAAGTTAGAGCCTTTATGGAAAAAGCAGGCCTTACTATCTTAGAACTTTCTAGAATTCGTATCGGCGGCCTGATTTTGGGATCTTTACCAATTGGCAAATACCGCGAACTCACGGACCGCGAAAAAGCGCTTCTTTTCGAAAAATAAAATCTATTCAGTTCTTTCGTTTACTAGATGGATCGTAAAGCTTTCTTCTGCTTCTACACAAATTCCAAGCTCAGCTTCACCGGTATTAGAATCCTTAATAGTCGCTCCGGCAATATCAGCAAAGCCTTCTAATTCTATTCTAGTTTGGTGCGGCGCTTCTGCTCCTAAAAAATCTAAAAAAGAATTTGGGTCATCTAAGACAGCTTGCCTTAACTGAGTAGATATTCCTTTAAAAAACAATTTCTGCCCTGGCAAAACTTCAAAAGAGGAGATATTCTGATCCTGCATCTGTTTTAGCATATATTTTGCAGAAATAACAAGATCTCCTTGTTCGACTTGCAAAACAAAAGGATAGTTAGAGACCAACGCTAAACCTCGAAAAATTTTACTCGGATCAAAGGTTAACTTCATTTCCCCTTGTAGTTGATAAGAGCTTACTGTTAGATGTGAGAAAAAAAGCATATCATTTATTCCTTCGATGATAGCTTTTTTCATAGCGCTTATCTCACCAGGCTCATTTTGATTCAAAAGCCGATCGTGAATATCGGATCTCATTCCCTCAATACGTATTTCAACATTAGGAGGAACCTCCAAAACATCATCGCTTTCAAACAAACTTGCTAACGTATTTACATCCAAAGTCACAGATTCCTCTGGTTCTTCAACCTCTCTTTCCATAATGTCTTGGATTGCCGGTTCAAAAAGAGCTCGAAAGAATTCAGGGATTTCTAAATAACTGTCATCATCTCCTTGTTTGAAAGATAAAATATATTTATCATAACCTTCAGTTTGCCAACGATGCTCTTCTCTTGCAATTTCATCTAGACTATCATTTGGAAGCACAATCGCGTATCTAAGACCCTCTCTATCTAATTCATCTATTATTGTATCATCTTGGGTAAAATGAGCTCCTCCCCATACCGCGATAACTCGATCATACTCTGCTCCGGCCTTACGTATTTCCTGAAGTAGTCCTTGATTTGAATGAAGCAAATCGATTTTACCTGAAACTTTCTCACCGATTTCATTTAACTTCCTAACGAGCTCTTCTTCTTTCTCAAATTCCGCATTAATTTGCTCATCTATGGCATTTAATTCTGCATGTATACCTGATGAAATTTGTACGATGCCGTTTTCAATGCTGGCTTCACCCGAAGCAAGCCCTTGACGCAACACCTCAGCTACTTTTCCAAATAGATTTTGAATCACTTTCCTATTTTCTGTTCTCATTTGCACGAGCTGATAACTACATGATAGCCACGTAATTTCTTGATCTCCTTCCAAACCATGATCTCGAACGTCAGATCCGCGAATTACTACCTCTTCAGGAATATTTTGCCAGCGAGGAACCTCTTCCCTACGAAGAGCTCTACCAGGCGATATATGTTCCATGAGAATGCAAGAATTTCTAGCCACAATTTGAAAGAAAAACTCTTGCGCTTTGTAAAGAGTAGGCGATCTATGTATCTCTCCAAGTAAAATAACTTTGCAATCTTCTAAAACGCTAAAGTCTGAGTGATATGTCCGTGATCTCGGTTCATAGAGAATAAAATTACTTTCAAGAGCATTTCTTTGGGGAGCATCTAAAAACAGCATTTTTCCTGACATATAAATCCAGTTACTC
>JABEVM010000142.1 GCA_013041585.1 Chlamydiota bacterium | reverse complement strand
CTCTTAAAAGAGATTGCCTTTTGTGTCAGGTATCTCTTTGTATTCCTCGGCATCTTACAAGAATTAAAAATAATTTTCACAAGGACAGTATGAGCGTTCCGGACAGTACATTTAAAGGGATGAGTATCCATAAAATCAACTACCCGGAAAAAAAGAACCCACCTCCAGCCGATCCGAGCTCATTCATTGAGGGCATTGTTACTGCTTATAACAGTGAGTATAAGGACAAACCAACTCTCCAAGATCGAATGTATAAACCTGTTGCTACGCCTAAATATAAATCAGAAGATCACCGAGGTTTCGAAATCAAACCGTATTATTCAAGAAGGGAACGTTCTACAGATTTTAGCAGATATTTAGAATCTATAGGCGCAGAAGAACCTGTAAGTGGGAATTTTTCCACTTATGCAGATCTGCATTTCCTTTATTTTCTCTACAGGGCAGTTTTTCAGACAAAGCAGACAGTAAGTGAAACAGAGATAGATCAAACGGAGAAAAAAACGACTCGAGTCTGGGAAATTTTTGCCATCACCTCTAATGATGCTTGGCAAGTTATTGTGAAATTCAGGGACTACTCCTTTCCTATTAAAATTGCCAAAAAAGTAGTCGACCCCGAGCTATCTACTTCTGATTCTAAACATATTGCAGGATTAAAAAATTCTTCTAGTGAAACATACAGAGAAGGGATCTCTGCCCAGAGAAATGAAATACAAAGTGCTTGGCAAATTTTTAAAACCTTTTCCTCTCACTTTAAACTGGGTTCTTCTATGTACAGCTTAGAAGTATTCAATGCCCTGATGAATAGAAAAATTTCAGTACAAATCAAAGATGGCTCTATTCTGATCAATCACGAAATGACTATGCCAGCATATGAAGAGATCGTGGAGCATTTTGGAAAAATTGATCGAGGTGAAAAAACTTTCATAGATGTTAATGGCGAACTCCAAGAAGAGAAAGATGATGTTGCCTTCCGCTATTTAGAATATATCCAACGAGTACGAGGTGAGGTTTTAGAAAAATTAAACATACGCTGGATGGAAATAATTTGGGTCCATTATCAGTCAGAAGCAAGTCCTCAAAGCGTTACTTTCGTGCATAGGTACTATAGGGACTTTTACGGATCTTCTTTTTTTGAATTAAAGCATCAAAACGGGATTCATTATGAATGGCATCACCGTCCTAGCTTCTTTGAAGTATGCAAAGCTCTTAAAGCAACTTTACCTCCTGTGAAAAGTGCAGAGGAATTTTCTAAAGAACTCGATAAAGTCAAAGTTAAATACGATAAAAAAACTGGACTTCATCCAATAAAAGAATTTTTCCAAGGAGAAGTGAAGCTCGGGAAGGAGATGTACTTTAGAAACGATGGGGCTTGGTTTCAATCTCGCGTTGAACATCTAGCTCTTCTGCAACGATCTTTTTTTGATCTGCTCTCTACTCATCTACTCCGCTCAAGCGAGCCAGGCTATTTGCAAAAACCGTGGATCGCTAAAGAGGAATGGGCCTCGTTTTCGTTGCAGGATGCACTTTCAAAGACTCAGCTATCCGAAGAACAAGTAAAAGCTGCGATAAAAGCTCTTTCTGAAACCGTTTTTTCTTTTATCGATAAGCAAGGGACAGTCAAACATTTCCGCATAAGCTCAGCAGTATTTAGAGATAAACTTCACAAAAAAAACAAGGAAGCCATAGAAAGTTCACTCGAAGCTTGCCATTCAGCTAAAACTCCTCTCAAAATCGACGAGCTACACAAGCTTTTCAAACAAAGAGCCACACCAGAATCTTCTCAAAGCATACCCGAAAGCCCTTCCACTGAAAGTATGCAAAATGAATCAACTCAAGATGAACAAACTCTTCAAGAAGATACTAGCCGACCAAATACGCCCCAATCTCAAACCTCCACCCAAAAGGGAAGTCAAAAGTCAAAAACATCAAAACTTTCTCCGGCACAAGAGGTGTACGAGATTTTGCAACAAGAAAGAGCTGTTTGTAAGGGCGCTAGAGCTGGAACTTTTTCTAAAATAAGAGTTTTAGATGAAGCGGGATATGTTCTCTATCCGGAGATAGGGAGAATCGACTTTAAGGTTGCCTACTTAAACGATAAGCGAGCCGAATTAGAAAAAATTCTCATTAAAAGATTTGAAGCAAAGCAAATTTTTTCTAAAGCAGATTTAAAGGGATTAGTAGTTACAAGGTTTTTAGACTCAGCCTATAAAAAATTGCAGGAGCCTCGTTCACCCCCATCTCCAGGCTTAGAGAAGGACAGGTATCTGATACAAGGACCTATTCCTCCAGGTATAGCCATGGAAGAACCTCTAAGAGTGTTTTTTACTAATGCCTATACCAATTATGTCTCCATTGCAGAAGAAGAAGGATATAACAGATCCTTTTTTGCAGATCCAAACTACCTGGTATGTGATCAAGTATATTCAAGCAAAAGAGAAAAAGTTGAGCTCTTTGACGTCTTATATCACGGCGATCAAAACAACCTCTTTTTATATCATATCAAAGAAGGGTTTGGTCAAACAACGAGAGACGCATGCTCTCAAGTCCGTAATGCAGCCATTATGCTGCGAAATGCAATTGACAATGGATCTTATGAAATCTTAAGAAACTTGTATGTGAATGCTACTACCTCTGGAGATAAAACACCTTTTAGAGAGAAGGTAAAGAAGAAGCTGGAAGCATTACAAGAAGAAGGCTTTATCAATCTTTTTAAAAATAAAGATCGAAATCATATTGTATTTGTCTATGCGTTTCTAGATGATGCAACTACTGAGCGTCTTCTAGAAAAAGAAACAAGACCTGACCATGTATTCACAGACACTGATTTTGCATCTTTAGGCATTGACAACCTTCTCATAGAACTGAAAGCTAAAAAATTCTTAGATCGTCACAATCAAATTACCGATACTTTTTTGCGTTCCACGGAAGAGTCTTTCAAAAATGAAATGAAGCATCTAATCCCTTCCAATTCAGCCTTACAAAAGGTATATGCGATTTTATATAACCACGTTTCTCAATACGATTCAGTTATTGCTAAAATTGAGCTATTACAAATTAAACGAGAAATCGTTGAAGAGATGGGCTTTGGTTTTAAGATTTGTCAAATTCGAAGAACTCCAAATTTGTTTACAAAGTCGGAAGTCCAATCTGAGACTTTTGATCAATCCGAAATCCAACCTGATACCGGCTATGCTTCTGATGACCTAGAAACCATTACAATGCCCCCACGTAAGGGTGGAGTCCAAGAATCAAGAGTGCCAGGCATTGTAGCCACTTACCCGGGCATCAAGAACAACACCGGAAACGACTGTTTTCTAAATAGTGCATTTCAGTTAATGGTTCGCTCTCCCTTATGGAACTTTTTTCTAAATGAAGGGAATTTAGCAAATCAAGCTATAGGAAAACAACTTTTTGATGCTCTTACAAATTTTAATGCTTTTTATCAAGATCCTCTATCGAGAACCAATCTGTCTACCGATCAATTTCGCGCCGTACTTGGCTTTAGCGCATTAGGACAAGAAGATGCAGCAGAGCTATTGGACGTCATTGCTGCAAATTATACTATTGATCCAATTTCTTCCTTCTTTAAGAACGCAAAAATGCCTGATTTCAATCGCAAAACTTTATTAGTAGAAGAAAATTCGACTCAGTATTCTCAATATAGCCAAGATACCGCATTTGAAGGGCAATCGGAACCTTACTTTTTCCTGAAAATAGATTTGACAGCTCAGCCGGACGACTCTGGAAAAGTGCAATTTCAGGAACTTTTGGATCTTTTTTTGAAACCTCCACATTTACATTCAGAGCCTGTAAAGTTTGTATATGATGGGCAAGTTTATCAAGCTCCCGTAATGGCTGAGTGGCTGGAACCTCAAAAGTTAGCTGATGACTTATTACTGCAAGTTAAGCGATTTAAACAGCAAAATGGGAATCAAGTCAAACTCGACACCTCTTTAGAAATAGGTACAGGATCATATATAATTACTGACAAAACCTATGAACTTACAGGCTTTATTGTCCATTATGGAGAAACTACCCATAGAGGACATTACAAATGCTTCGAAAAAATAGAAGGGAAGTGGGTCTGCTTTAACGACGATAATGTTACGGAACTTCCACAAGAAAAGTTAGCTGAAGAATTTGCTCAAGCATACATCGTTCGCTTACATAATACAGCTGTAGGTTTAGACCTTGATTAAATAGAACCCTCTACCAAACGTAGGGGAGAATTTTGTAGCGCACCTTTTGACAATGCAAATCCCAATTAGATCCATATTTTTCTTTGCACCTTTTATCATCACGAACGGAGCGATCGATGAGAAGGGCAGTAAGAAAAAGAACGTAGAAATAAGGTAAGAAATTAGAAAATAACGCAGGAAGGCTCCAGCAAAGGGCGCCAAGAATTTCAGGCAAGTAATGAAAATGTCTTGCAACACCCCACCAACCTGAAGCAAGCAAAATATTCTCTTTAACTTCACCACTTGAGGTTGAGTAACTAGCTTTTGTAAGAAGAGGCTGTTTTCCCCATACAGTGCAGACGCCTTGCGTAGCGCGAACTTTTTGTCTTTGCCTATCAGCTAGGTAATTAATGAGAATTGCCGAAGCTCCTACAATGAGTAAAAGGCTCGTTACAGTAGTTCCGAGATGGATTGGATGTTGAACTAAATAAAGCGTTGGGGACGTGTATACGCTTGGTACCCATACAAGACAACCCCAGCAAATATAAAAACCTGCTCTGTCATGCATGATATCCATGGAGCGTAAATACCCAGTTTCCCACAAGAAGAATTTTCCAACATAAAAAAACTGTAACAGTAGGGCTACAACCATTCCATCGGATAAACCATATAGCTCTGATTGCTTTGCAGCGAAAGAAAGAAGTAAAATCGTCCAACTCATCATGCCAAATCGGCAGTTGGTAAACATTTTCAAATCCCAACTCTTAATTCGGGGATAGAGTTCGGTTCCCCAATAAAAATCAAAAAGGAAATTACCGCTGACACTTGCATCAGTGCTAGATGGTTTGAATCGTCCTTTAAAATAGAGAAACAAACAAAATAATAAGCTAAAGACATTCCAGGCGCCCAGTATTTCTCCAAAATGATCATATAAGATAGAAGCTGGAAAAAGATTCAGTCCGAAGCTACAAAGGGAAAAAGTAGAGAGGGTGAGTAAAAAGCATGCTACCCCATTGGCTTTATATATAGGGATATTCCCCTTAGGTGTGATAGGCCCTTCGAAACGCTTACCGGGAACAAATCTCATTAGAAGTAATTGAAAAACAGCAAAAATAGCTATGATTGTCCAAGCTACTTTCGATCCAAAAAAGACCGGCGCCCAAATCCGACTGAATGCACCCAACACCCCTTGACTCTGGACGAAAGTCACCAAGTTGGTGAGAGAACCACCTAAATGAACATTAGTATACCACATCAGGATAGCTG
>JABEVM010000141.1 GCA_013041585.1 Chlamydiota bacterium | reverse complement strand
TGTTGTGATATTATTTTTTGTATCGATTGTGAATATGAGTAATAATTATTTTAAATTTGCTATAATTTTGAAATTCTAATGATACGTAATACCATTTTTTATTCTTCAGCAGTACGGTGAGGCTAAGAAAGAGGGAAGAAGCTTCTATATCTATCTAAATCCTGATAAAACCTTTCAAGAAAATCAGACTTAACTTAGATGGTTACTTTCTCGAAAACCGAAACATCGCTTCGATACAGGCAAGGGCGCCTTGTTGTACCTCAGGCGGGATGGTAACAATTTGAGCCGGGGACGGAGATTGCAGTGCTTGAAGGATGCCATCAAGGCTATTAGAGCGCATATATTTACATGTCATGCAAGCACCTACCATAGTAGCTTCAGGACATTCAATTTGCAGTCGTGAGGCAACACCACACTCCGTTAAAAGAAGAAATGGATTTTTTTTCTCAGTTGATTTTTTTACATATTCTAGGAGTGCTGTAGTAGATCCTACAAAAGAGGCATGAGCTACCACCTGTGGTGTACATTCGGGGTGGGCTAGAATTTCTACGTTTGGATACTGCTCTTTAATAAGATCGATTTCTTTTTCTTGGAATTCTTCATGTACATAACAGCTGCCGTGGAAAAATCGAAAATCCTTTTTGATCCCTTTTTTTTCTAAGACGTTTTTTATATTTTGTCCCATCAGCCTATCAGGAAGAAAATAGATTTTATCAGATGGGAGATCTTCGATAATCTGGTATACGTTAGAGGAGGTGACACATACATCGCAGAGCGATTTAATTGCAGCTGTCGTGTTGATATAGCAGACAAAAGTATGGCCTGGAAATTCTGCTCGAAGGGCTTTCAGCTCTTCATAAGAAATACTATCGGCTAGAGAGCATCCTCCATTTGGATTCGGATCCAGTACCGTTTTTTCGGGATTCAGAATTTTTGCAGTCTCTGCCATAAACCGTACAGCCGGAAATACGATTGTTTCCGCTTCCGTATCTTTTGCCATTTTAGCAAGATGGTAAGAATCTCCAACGTGATCTGCAACTGTGTAAATAATATCAGGATGGACGTATGTATGAGCGAGGATAAGAGCTTTTTTCTCTTCTTTAAGGCGCAAGATTTTATTAATTGTAGGAACAAGCCTTTGGCATTTTTCTAAGGAATACGCGCAGAGAGGATTGTCTGTTTGGATGTTTTTTAGCTTTGCAAAAAGAGTTTCTGCAGTCCAAAGACTTTTCGTTTCTATCATTGTGCATCTAAATAAGTTTGTAAAATAATAGCCGCTGCTAGAGCGTCCGTTACTTGTACTCTTTTTTTGCGGTTCATGTTCCTTTCTTTTAACCCCTTCTCTACTTGAGAAGAGGTTAGCCTTTCATCCCATAATTGGACGGGAAGGAAAAAAACTAACTCCAGGACTTTTGCAAATTTTTTGACCTCTTGGGACATCTCGCTTTCGTTTCCATCCATATGGAGTGGGAGACCGATCACAATTTTAGTAAAAGGGGAATATCCTGTGATGGCGTCCGAGATCTGCTTGGCACAAGTCTCAAAAGATTTTTCTCTATTGATAAAAGTAAGAGGGCTAGCGATGATCCCTCTTTCATCCGAGATTGCAATCCCTATCCGCTTTGTCCCATAATCAAGTCCGAGAATTCGCCCCAAAACTATTTCCTGCCGGTTCGTTTTTTCACCATAGCGGCTACAAAATCTTTAAAGAGTGGATGAGGATCATTTGGTTTAGATTTAAATTCAGGATGGTACTGAACACCGATCATCCAAGGATGATTTCTAATTTCAGCAATTTCACAAAGCTGCTCATTTTCTAACGTTCCTGTCAAAGTAAGACCCTTGTCTTCAAAAAGAGCTTTGTAGTTGTTGTTAAACTCATACCGGTGACGATGTCTTTCAGAAATAAGATCTTTCCCATAAATTCGGTGCGCTGCACTTGATGGTTTTAAGACGCAGTTATAGGCACCAAGGCGCATGGTTCCGCCGAGGTTTTTTATGCCTAGTTGCTCATTCATCATAGAGATCACTGGATGCTGCGTTTCAGGATCAAACTCTGTGGAATTTGCATCAGCAAATCCAAGTACATGTCTTGCAAATTCAACACACATAACCTGCATCCCTAAACATATGCCAAAATAAGGGATTTGGTTTTCTCTACAGAATTTAGCAGTAAGAATTTTCCCCATCCAACCTCTTTCACCAAAGCCGCCGGGAACGAGACATCCATCACAATCCTTTAAAACTTCAGCGATACTTGGCGCCTCTAACACTTTATCGGCTTCAAAAGATTTAATTTCGATATCAACCTCATTGGCAATCGCCGCATGATGTAACGCTTCAAAAACAGATTTATATGCATCTTGGTGTTGGAGATATTTTCCGACAATGCCGACTGTTACCTTCGCTTTCGGATGGAGCATTTTATGTAACATTAGCTTCCAATCATCCAGATTTGCTTCGATTTCGGTAAGAGAGAGCATCTGACAGATCTTTTTATCTAGACCTTGTTTGTTTAGGCTAACTGGCACTTCGTAAATGCTATGCTCCACATCAGGCTCATCTATCACAGCGTCTTTGCGAACGCTACAGAATAAGCTGATTTTATCCTTAATCTCTTCGGAAAGAGACTGTTCACAACGACATAAAATGATATCAGGGATGATCCCAATTCCTCGAAGGACTTGCACAGAATGTTGTGTTGGTTTTGTTTTTACTTCACCGGCTGCTTGTAAAAAAGGAACATATGTTAAGTGAATGTTTATACAATTTTTAGGGTGTTCATAGCGGAATTGACGGATAGCTTCTAGGAAAGGATGGGATTCGATATCTCCAACTGTTCCTCCGATCTCGACGATCACGACCTGTGTTTGCACATCTTCATTCGCGCAATTTAGGATGCGTTGTTTGATTTCGTCTGTTACATGGGGAATGACCTGAACTGTTTTTCCTAAATAATCGCCTCTTCTCTCTCTTTTTATAACGGTATCGTAAATTTGTCCTGAAGTTGCATTAGATCTTTTGGATAGAAGTGCATTGGAATAGCGGTGGTAGTGGCCAAGATCCATGTCAGTTTCAGCGCCGTCGTCTGTCACATAGACTTCACCATGTTGGAAAGGATTCATTGTTCCCGGGTCTACATTCAGATAAGGGTCGAGCTTAAGCATTGCGACCTGAATTCCACGTCTTTCAAGTAACATGGCGATGGAGGCCGCTGTAAGTCCCTTTCCTAAGGAAGATACGACGCCGCCGGTAATAAAAATAAACTTTTGTTCCATAAATTGGCTCTTTAGTAAAATTGACTCCAGTTTAAATATTTGATCGATAAAATTCAATCGTTTACAATCTTCGGCTTTATGTAACTTTATCTTTTACTCCGAGAGCACTCCCATGAATTCAAATATTTTACAGAAGTATAGGCAAGAATATAAACCTTTGGTCCCAAATATCCTAAAAGATCTTTTTTCAGTAACCTTGGTAAAAGGAGAGGCAACGGCTCCTGAAAAAGATGTAGAAGAAGTAAAAAAACTTTTTCCTCGAACCTTTGGACAACCTGTAATCGCCGGAAAGGCGGAAAATAAAAAATCTTCTACAAGTCAGTCTTTACGAGTAGGGGTTGTGTTCTCTGGAGGACAAGCAGCTGGCGGCCATAATGTGATCTGCGGTCTTCTCGACGCCCTTAAAACATTTAATAAAGAGAGCACCCTATTTGGATTTTTGGAAGGACCAGGAGGAATCGTTGCAGGGAAATATAAAGAAATTACTTTAGAAACTTTATCTGCCTATAGAAACCAGGGCGGCTTTGACCTTATTGGATCAGGACGTACTAAAATCGAGACTACGGAGCAATTAGAAGCTGCTCGAAAAATCTGCAATGAGCTTAAGCTAGATGGACTTGTTATCATTGGAGGAGATGATTCCAATACAAACGCAGCGATACTAGCAGAATTTTTTTTACAAAATGACTGCAAAACTCGGGTGATCGGGGTTCCTAAAACAATCGATGGAGATTTAAAAAATTCTTTTATCGATATCTCGTTTGGTTTTGATACTGCAAGTAAAGTCTACAGCGAGATGATCGGAAATATTGAAAGAGATGCTCTTTCGGCCAAAAAATATTACCATTTTATTAAGCTTATGGGACGCTCCGCGTCGCATATTGCTTTAGAATGCGCCCTTTCTACCTGTCCGAATATCACGATCATAGGGGAAGAGGTATCTCATAAAAAACAAACTCTTTCGAGCCTTGTAAATGAAATTGCAAATGTTGTAGCTCAGCGCGCAGAAAAAGGGAAAAACTATGGAGTCATCTTAGTTCCGGAAGGGTTAATTGAATTTATCCCCGAGATACATGTACTCATTTCTGAGCTCAATAGACTTCCAGGACTCTCCTCTGAAGAAGCCCCTAAAAAACTCAGTGAAGCTGCAAAAAATTGCTTTCTCTCGTTACCTGTGGACATTCAAAAGCAGCTCTTATTAGACCGCGATCCACATGGCAATGTCCAAGTCTCTCTTATCGAAACAGAACGTCTTTTGATGGAAAAAGTGAGCCAGGAACTTGAAGCCCGCAAGCAGAAAGGGACATATAAAGGTAAGTTTTCTGCTCTGAACCACTTTTTAGGATATGAGGGTAGATGTTCGTATCCTTCTAATTTCGATGCACATTATTGCTACTCACTTGGGCTTACAGCTACTTTACTTATCCTCAGTGGATTTACAGGATATATGGCTTACGTAAAAAACTTAGCGGGCCCGATTGAAAATTGGGAAATCGGCGGTGTTCCGACGACCATGTTTTTAAATATTGAGGAAAGAAAGGGAAAAAGAAAGCCAGTCATTGAAAAAGCGCTTGTTGAATTAGATGGACAAGCCTTTGCTTTTTTTGCTAAGCAGAGAAAAAAATGGGAAATCGAAGATTGCTACGCTTATCCAGGGCCAATCCAATTTTTTGGAGAGCGCTCTTTAACGGATGTTGTACCGATTTCTTTGACATTGGAAGCTAAAAAACATTAGTTCGAAAAGAGTAAAAATGAGTAAGAGCCCCTCTTTTATAAATTGCCCAAAAAAGGGTGAGAAATACTTTAATCCTCATGTGGAAGATTCTTATAGAGGTATTAAGGACATGTTTCTTTGGAAGTGTGGTTATTATAATAAAACCAATCAAAGACCTTCTGTTCCTAAGGAGTTCTCCTATCCAAATGTAAAAGAGGCGGTGGATATGAACCATCCCACAGTCACTTGGATTAACCATACGACATTTTTACTCGAGATTGACGGAATACATTTCTTGACTGATCCCATTTGGAGCAAACGTTGTTCTCCTGTGCAATTTGTAGGTCCTTCCAGACTTCACACTGTACCTATTGAACTGGATGAGCTCCCTACAATTGACTATGTCTTTATTAGCCATAATCACTACGATCATTTAGATGATTATACTGTGAGGGCTTTGCATGAGCGCAATACAGAAATTGTTTGGTTTGTTCCAGAAGGGGTAAAGAAATGGTTCACGAAACGGGGAATTTTTAAAGTCATTGAATTTTCCTGGTGGGAAAGCGTAGAGGTTTCCCCAACATGGAAAGTTACAGCAGTCCCTGCCCAACATTTTTCTGGTAGAGCCCCATGGGACTACAATGAAAGTCTTTGGCTCGGGTATGTGATAGAAATTCAAAGAGAGAATGGACAGCAAAAAAAGGTCTATTTTGCAGGAGATACAGGCTATAACTCCCATGATTTTACAATGATTGGATCCCGTTTTTCTTCCGTGGACTTAAGCCTTATTCCGATAGGAGCTTATCTTCCAAGAGAGTTTATGTCGCCTGTGCATATTGATCCTAAAGAAGCTGTACAAATCCATCTTGAGGTTAATTCAAAGCTAAGCGTTTCCTCTCATTGGAAAACATTTCGTTTAACAGATGAAAAGGCCATGCAGCCTCCTTATGACTTATTTTTAGCATTACAACAGCAAAAACTCGATCCCAAGGTTTTTCGCGTACTAGATCCTGGCCATGCGATCAATTGGTGAACCTTTTCAATTATTTTACACCTTTTTCAAGGTGAGCATTGGAAATTTCCTTGAAGAAAGGTATGTCCAAAAGAATTTCTATAAAAATCTACTTTTCCAGAAGATCGATAGAGAGTTGAGCGAAGGGTATAAAGAGAAATCTCCTTATCAAATTTCGAAAGAGTTTTTACTGCAAAAAGGGGAAAGCGACATTCATGTATATGGAGAAACTTATCTCTCTACGATTTATAAAGTGGCAAAAAGAATTGGTATTTCTGCAAACGATTATATTGTTGAGATGGGATGTGGAAGGGGACGCGCTTCTCTTTTTTTAGCTTCCTATTTTGGATGCAAAGTACATGGCGTGGACTGGATCAAAGCTTTTACCCAGAATGCCAGCCAAGTGGCGATATGTAATTCTCTATCCTCTGCAACCTTTTCTTGTAATGACATGCTCGAGGAAGATCTCTCTTTCGCTACGGTCATCTACCTGTATGGTACTTGTTTAGATGATTCGACGATCTTAACCCTTATAAGCAAGTTCTCTACTTTGCCTAAAGGAACAAAAATCATCACTGTGAGTTACTCCCTTTTGGAATATAGTGAGAAACCAATTTTTCTCTTGAAAGATCATTTTACAGCAAGGTATCCTTGGGGCCGTACAGAAATATTTATACAGGAGCTAAGGTAGGTTATGGCGGATTTATCGAAAAAAAAATGTGTTCCTTGCACGGTCGGAACTCCTGCATTGAAGGGGGAAGATCTTCGAAGCTATCTAGCTCAGCTCAATAATGGATGGAAAGTCATAGATGAACATCATCTAGAAAAAGAATATACTTTCAAAGATTTCAAATCTGCTTTGGACTTAACAAATGACATAGGAAAAATAGCAGAAGAAGAAGGACACCACCCAGATATCTTCTTAAGCTACGGAAAAGTGAAAGTGCAGCTTTGGACTCATAAGATCAAAGGTCTTTCTGAAAGCGACTTCATTTTAGCTGCCAAGTGCGATGTATGCTACTTATCTAGATTTGGGAAATCATAACTTCTATTTTTTTCTTATTCAAAGGAGGCTTTTCCATGATGGCAGTACAAGCAATTCCTACATTTACTACTCTAGAGCAAGTTGTGGCAAGAGCGCAAGAATTGCCTCTTGAGAATCATCTTCCTGATTTTTCACAAAGGATTCATCAGTTCAAAAGATCTGTCGAATTCTTTGCTAGAAGTGTTACTTTTTTACCTTCAGACGAGTTGGATGCAAGAAAAGGCAAGTTACAAAATTTTAGAACGCTTTTACTGAATCCAGCCACATCAAATCAGGTAATTACACAAGCTTTTTGGGGATTGCCCGAACAAATTCGAAACGAGTACACAAAGGCTTTTCCAAATATTGCATTTTTAGAGGATAAGAGATGCCTTTTACCGATTGTTGTATCACAGCTGCAATGGGTGGATCAGGAAATCCCGAGAACGCATGAGTACTTCATGCAGCTTCTCCGCGTTAAAATGGATGTAAATCAACTACTCCCTCCGAGTTCAGATATTCATCAGATGTGGTGGGAGACTCAAGCAGAGTATATAGGGTTTAAAGTAGAGATGCAGCGTAGGATGGCGGCAGGAGCCTTAATAGGACACGTCAACACTGAACTGCGTTTTACAAATGAACAAATGATCCATTTAGCAGATGGACAAGAGATGGATGCACATTTTGCATTTGATCACAGGTTTATTCTAACGCAATGTCCTCGCCAAAATACAGTTGATAATTTTTGGAGAATGATTGAAGAGCAGGCTTCTTCTACTGTTGTCATGCTTAATGAGATGCATGAATATATAGGATTTGCTCAGTATTTTCCTATCCAGATGAATGTTCCTCATTTTTTTGGGGATGTGCAGGTCTCGCTTTTGGAACAAAATGATATACATGATGTAAACATTTCTAGACGGTCTTATTCTGTTACATCAGCAGGAATCGAACCTAGAGTTGTAACTCATCTTCATTATCGTCATTGGAGTGATGGTGGAGTAGGTGATACAGCCCGGGTAAGTAGTCTTATCGATTTGGTAAATCAGGCGCAGCAAGGAAGACAAACTCCAGTCACGATTCATTGTGGGGCAGGAATGGCGCGAACCCCTACGTTTGCAGTCATTCTTAAATTAGCCCAAGATCATCAAGCTGGTATACAAAATCTCAGTATTCGAGATTCCGTTGCCTATCTACGAGATTTTAATACAGGACGAGGCCCCGGCATGGTTATAGAAAAGCAATATCTATTTTGTCACAGCGCATTGCAATTTAGAATCGGGGATCAATAATAAGCTTCCTAAAATTTAAGAAGCTGTAATCATGAGATCTTTCGCAAGATTGCCCCGGTATCCTTCCCGGACACATAAAGCTATGGAAGCGATACGAAGAAAGCGATCAGCAACAATAGCGTAGGTGTTTTTTGGAGCATAATACTTGACTACGTTTGTCATCAGGTGCGCTGCAACCAAAGAAACTGTTTGAGCCATTCTTAGGTGCGTATCATTGGAGACTTTGCGTTTTTTGGTATCTAAGTACTCTTGTAATTGTTCATCTGTCTTTGCATTAAGGAAGCTTTCATAATATGTTCCTGATTCCCGAGAAAATTGAGTTCTTTGAATTCCGGATAGAAGAGTGTTTTCAACTTTTGTTCTTTCTGATTTTAGAAAATCTATGGGACGGGTACGCTCTTGAGATAGCGCTGTGGTTTGAATTGCACTTCGATCGATTTCCTGAGATCGAGAAAGTTGAGCTACCGCATGTTCAGTACGGGCAACTTCATCTAGAAGTTGTTCTTCAGAAGCTAGCTGTCCTATCACTGCATCAAAGTCATTTAGACTAGGGTTTTGATTGAAACTATTCACCAATTGCCTAATTACATCTTCTCGGCCCAACTGCATGGAAGGAAGGTTTGGTAGAGCGGTACGTTCTGTAGAGAGGGCGTATAAAGAGACAACTGTCCACAATTTGATTCCTATATCTAAGATCGGATCTGAAATGGGAAGTTTTGGTATATAGCCTTTGAGAGAAAGAGCGGTATCCACAAGCATTCCCAATCCTTTTAGAAAAGCTACCCCTTTTTCAAATGTCATTTCTTGCCATATAGGTGTAATAACTCTTCGAATCCCAGTAAATACAGAATTTCTATCCAAAAAGGGTCTGTTTACTGTTCCTCTAATAAAATTTGCCATTATATGGTCTTGGGAAAGCCCTTCTGGATTGAGAGTTCCTGGAAGCTCATTCGGAATGACTTGTCTTAGCTCCTGCGTAGCCCTACTTGCGTTTCTATAGGTTAAAAAAATTGTTGTTACATTCTCTGCCCCAGGAATGGTAAAGGGTAGACATCTAGAAACTTCTCTAATGAGAGAGACGCCTGCTTGAACAAAAGAAAAATTAGATTGTGTTGGTTGCATAGTATCCTTTTTTTTGGCCGCATTTTGCTTTTCTAGAGAATTTCCATAAATAAAAAAGTTTATTGAATGAGATTTTTTTTTAAATGACTCCTTATTTAAGATTACGAGGAGGCTCTTACTTTTCCTTGTTCTCTAGAGAATGTAGTTACTCTTGCTCTTATTTTTCCCACCTTTTACACTTACTAGTAAAAATAGTGCTCTGAAAGTTAAAATTTGAATTTTCCCGAGGTTGTATGAAGTATTGTGAATCAATCTACCAGACGAAAAGGTGGAAGACCCGTGAGGTTATGGTAGGTAAGGTTGGAGTGGGTGGAAACAATCCTGTTCGCATCCAATCGATGACAACTTCGAATACAAGAGATGTGGATGCAACGGTAGAACAAATCATCCGTTTAGCGGATAGCGGCTGTGAAATTGCTAGAGTGACAGTACAAGGAATTAAAGAGGCCGAGGCCTGCGAAGGGATTAAAAGCAAACTTTTGCAAAAAGGGTATGAAATCCCTCTTGTTGCAGATATTCATTTTTATCCCCCTGCTGCAATGAAGGTAGTAGACTTTGCGGACAAAGTTCGTATCAACCCAGGTAATTTTGTCGATAAAAGAGCCAGCTTTAAAGTCATTACCTACGATGACGCCTCTTACAAGGAAGAAATCGAAAAGATCGAAGAAAAATTCTCTCCTCTAGTAGAAAAATGCAAAATGTTAAAAAGAGCTATGAGGATCGGAACCAATCACGGCTCTCTTTCCGATCGCATCATGAACCGCTATGGAGATACGCCAGCTGGAATGGTAGAATCAGCGCTTGAATTTGCAAGGGTTTGTAGAGCACTTGACTACCACGATTTTATGTTTTCCATGAAAGCAAGCAATCCTTTAGTGATGATGCAAGCCTACCGACTTCTTGTTGCGGAAATGATAAAGCTAGGTTGGGACTATCCTCTGCACTTAGGTGTTACTGAATCTGGAGCCGGGGAAGACGGAAGAGTGAAATCATCAGTTGGTATCGGGGCGTTACTACTCGATGGGATTGGCGATACAATTCGAGTGTCTCTTACAGAAGATCCATGGTCTGAAATTGATCCATGTGCGCGTTTAGTAAAATTTGCAAAAAGCTATGAAGGAAAAGGGATAGCACCTTTTGTAGAAGAGAGACGATCTATCACAGAAATAGAAAAAAGGCACCTTATCCTTAACGAAGATCTCCCACTTCACCGAGATGGTTCCGTGCTTATAAAAGTAGAGGCCAAAGATCTTTTAGAAGAAGATTTCTTTACCAAGATCGGCTGCAAATCTCTTGGACTTCTTAGGAAGAAAACAACACAGACTGTAGATGCTATCATAGTAAGTAATTGGATAGATGATCCAAGACTTGGGGACGTTCTGCGAGAACTTCATCGTTTACAAATTGGAGTACTCTCTACAAAAGAAGGGGAAGGAATATTCCCTATCAAGTCCTTAGAAGAGCTAACTGCTCATGATTCTCCAGTAGTTGTAGAGATAAGTACTGAAGAAGAAATGCAGTGGGAAAAACTTCTAAAGGTTAAGCCTAAATGGCTACTCGTTTCTTTTCCGGCTCCAAGACTACATATTGCAAGAAAGTTTTTTGAATTTTTGAAAAAACATAGCCTTGCGCTCCCAGTCATTTTATCTTTTAGTTATGGCTCTAGTTTTACAGATCTGATCATCGAAGCATCTGCAGAATGCGGAGCCCTTTTAGCAGACGGACTCGGAGATGGGGTTTGCATCAGCGGCAATTATCCTACTTCCGATCTAGTTCCTTTAAGTTTTTCTCTTCTGCAAGCAGTTCGCATGAGATCTTCTAAAACAGACTTTATCTCCTGTCCTGGTTGCGGACGCACTCTGTTTGAGCTGCAACAAGTCACAGCAAAGATTCAAAAGAAAACAGGACATCTCCCTGGTGTGAAAATCGCCGTTATGGGCTGTATCGTAAACGGTCCCGGTGAGATGGCCGATGCTGACTTTGGCTATGTAGGATCAAAACCTGGGAAAATTGATCTATATGTTGGAAAGACGTGTGTTGAGCGCGATATCGAATTTTCGCAGGCTGAGGACCGTCTTGTTAATTTAATTAAATCTCATGGTAGATGGGTAGAACCAGAACCTGAAACAGAACTTATAGAGGTATAGATATGAAATTACTTTTATCAAAACCGAGAGGATTTTGCGCGGGCGTGGAAAGAGCTATCGACACAGTTGAAAAAGCATTAGAGCTTTGGGGCGCTCCCGTTTATGTAAAACATGAGATTGTTCATAATAAGCATGTGGTGGATTCCTTAAAAAACAAAGGCGCCATTTTTATTGAAAATTTAGATGATGTACCGGAAGGATGCAGGCTGATCTATTCTGCTCATGGAGTCTCTCCAGCAGTAAGAGATCAAGCAGCTCGTCGTAATTTGATCGAAATTGATGCAACATGCGGGCTTGTGACTAAAGTGCATTCTGCTGTTAAACGCTTTGCGCAAAAAGGGTATCACATCATCCTGATCGGACATCGTAATCACGTTGAGATTATTGGCACGGCAGGGGAAGCACCTGAGGTTACAACGATTGTTGAGTCCGCAGAAGATGTAAAAAAACTAACATTTCCTATGGACCAAAAGCTTTTTTACACAACGCAAACAACGTTAAGCTTAGATGATGTAAAAGAAATTACTGATGCCCTTACCCAAAAATATCCTCATATTGAAACTCTTCCGAGTTCTTCGATCTGCTATGCGACCACAAATAGACAGATGGCTCTTAGAGAAATTACCGATATCGCTGATCTTGTTTTAGTAGTTGGAGACCCAAGAAGTTCTAATTCGAACAGGCTTCGAGAAGTGGCGGAGAAAAGAGGGATAAATTCTTATTTGATCAATGATGAGAAAGAAATTAATCCTATTTGGCTGCAAGGCGTTAAAGTAATCGGCCTTACAGCAGGGGCTTCTACTCCAGAAGATGTAGTGCAAAGATGTATCACCTATTTAACTTCGCAAGGAGTTACAGAGGTGGAAGATGTTGTCTACACGGAAGAGAATGTAGTTTTTCAACTCCCAAAACAAGTGCTTGCACCCATTTAGCGAAAGCCAATATAGTGC
>JABEVM010000003.1 GCA_013041585.1 Chlamydiota bacterium | reverse complement strand
TTCAAATTGAGAATTTCCTTGGCAATGAATGGAAAAAATTATTTCTCTTCCATCTCTGATGTCGGCCATTTTTTTTCTCTTCCAAGGGGGCTTTCTGCAATAAAGAAATGAAGGCTTGCCTTTCCATCTTCAAAAACTTCTTCCTCCGCGTGGGGCGCGGCCTTTACATGGGTATATTCCATCTCAGTATTAAGAGATGGCAAGCGGATCCAGCTTTTCACTGTTTCCGAAGAAAAAAGTGTGTTGAGCGCTTTTACAAGAGAGGGCTGAGACCTGTAGTTTGTACTTAATACGCAGCTTTCTCCTACCTCTTCTTTGGCTTGCAGATAGGTATACAAATCTGCTTTTCTAAAGCTATAGATGGATTGCTTAGGATCGCCTACAAAGCACAAAGACCTAATCGGATTTTGTGGGTCGAGAAAAAGAGTACGGAAAATCTTCCATTGAAGTGTGTCCGTATCTTGAAATTCATCGATGACGCAAGCGTCATATTTTTTTTGAATTTCCGAAACAAATTCAGTATTTTCTACACTCTTTGCCATCTTTTTTACAATGTCATCTGGAGAGAATAGTTCCACAGCGTTTTGTTTTTTCTCCCAAAGCTCTTGAAAATCTCGTCCCATGCGGAGCATCGTACAGCTCGTATCATTCATCTTTTCAAAGATCGGATAAATCTCTTCTCGCAATTCTGCAAAAATATCTGGGTAATGAAGAGTATTTTTCTCAGGAAATGATCCTCTTAACTTCTTATTTCCTTCTTTCATTCCTTCTAAAAACAGCTCTTCCTGCTGCAAAAGCAAACTAATGTCCTTATCAGCAAAAACTTTTTCCTGAAGAAGTTCCCCTAAAAAAAGCGCCTGCTTTTCAAAAGCCTGAGATGTCATCTTTTTATAACAAGAGGCAACTCTTGTATAATCTTGCAAAAAGTCCTCTGCTCTCACAGAGTACGTTTTAGAAATTTCCTGTAATTTTCCTTGAACCTGTTCTACAGCCTCACTAAAGCTAATGTTTGAAGGGATATGGGTCCCTTTTTCAATCATCTTTACAAGCTTTTCTGCAAACGAATCAACATCATATCCTTCTTTGCGTAAGATCTTTTCTACTTGTACAGGACTATAAGAATTACTAAGGCCAAGTCGAAGAAAATCCTTTACTCTCTCTTTTGCAATCGCTTTGTATCCAAAATCCTCTACATCTGTGATATGAAGACCAATATCGGCAGTAAAAGCAAACTCTTGTAGCATACGATAGCAAAACCCGTGAATCGTATAAATCTGCGCCTGAGTAAAATTGGCAAGCGCGTCTTCTGCTTTTCTAAGAGCCTCCTGTACTTCACCTCTTTCTTGTAAACTTGCTACATAATCTAAAGCCGTGGGGTCGTAGATAAGATAATGTTTCACCTTTTCTAAAGTGGACCTAATGCGGGCTTTAATCTCTCTTGTCGAGGCTTTCGTGAAGGTAACGATCAGAATTTTTTCTATGGGGATTGATTTCTCAGGGTGTAATAACAACCTACATACTAAGTTTTCCAAAGCAAACGTTTTCCCAGTCCCTGCAGAGGCTTCTAAAAAATGTTTTCCAAAAATGTCAAGGTCTCGATCTAAAACATCAAAATGTTTCATCTCTTTCCCTCCTTTTTTATTTCAAGCAAGGAGGAGAAGGCGTCTCGTAAATAGGAAGACCAATTTTGAAAAACAAGACTTGCATCAGGAAGTCCATCCCGAGTCAGTATCCAGTCTATGTACCTATCTTTATACATTTGCGAAGAAGAATTTTGAAAACTCCGTACATCCTTCTCAAAATCCTTTTCCTCACCAAGAAGCAAAGTATCTGCCCATTTAGGGAAGAGAGGAGAAATGTGTTTCTGGGCAAGCGCAAAGTAGGAAAGATAGGAGAACAAAGCTTGCTTACTATCTGCTAAGTGAAAAGATTTTCTTTTTCCCTCTTTTGTTAACAGCAAATCTCTTTTTGGAAGAAATTCAGAATCAGGAAGATTCTGAAAAACAAGATAGAGTGGCCACACTTTGACAAGGTCCTCTAAAGAGTCCTCGCCATGAAAAAGAAGTCCCTCACTCGACACCTCTGCAAAATCGCCAACAAAAGTGTATTCTACATCGTCATGCTTTAAGACAACTGCTGGCATCTGCAAACTTTTTCCCCGCCAAAATAGGGCCTTACAAGAAGACTTTAAACACACCTTAAATATATCTTCTTCTTTAACTTCCATGCTGAGTAAATTTTCGCGAAATTTTTCAACTTCTTGTGCAACTTGATTTTTGGCAATTTCAGAGAAAAAACCAATGGGCAAACTTCCTTTCGCTTTTGCATTTTCCAAAATCCTTTCTAAAGGCTTATGTAAAGAGTCTTTTCGAAGAAAAGATCTCTCTAAAGGGGAAACGAAAAATTCTTTGTTATCACCCTTTTTCTCTTCCTCTAGAAAAAATCCAAGTGTTTTCTCGAAGTAGAATTTACATGGATGGCGAGCGAATTTGGAAAGGGTTGCAATATCTACAGTAACTTTTCTTTCTGGTTTTAGAAGGTCTTTGGCCATCTTTATAGTAAAATGAGAAAAAAATTCCGGCAAAAAGGGAGGAGGTGGTTTCTTGTTTTCTTTATAGTAAGAAAGCGCTGCTAAAAAAGAGGTTTTAGAAAAACTATTTACATGGCCGTCCAAAGAAAAATACAATTTATCAAAGCTAAGTGACGGATGCACTTTTCTCATAAGCTCAAAAAAGGATTTCTTTGAAGGATGGGAAAAAGACCCATCTAAATAAGCAAAAAGCTCGAGAATCAGTAACGATGGTTCAAGCTCTTTACCATCTTTTTCTGAAATTTGGGAGTAACTCAAATATAAGTAACTCTGAGCGCTTATGATGGCTCTTAGAAAAAGATGTCTATCTATATCAGTAGAAGAAGGGAAATAGTCTAAAGGATTGCCGGGATCATTTTCTAAAAGAGCGTCTTTTTTATCTGCTCTTGGAAAAGCCTCTTCCGACATCCCGATGATACAAAATACTTTACAAGGAAGAATTTTTCCCATTTGCAAGGAAGAGAAGCGTACTCCCTGCAAAGAAAAAGAAGGCGCAGAAGAATTTTTCTTAGACAAAATTTTCTCTAAAAACCTCTCTATACTACGAAAAGAAAAAAGAGAGGAACAGTTCCCTTGCATAGTTTTTGCAAAATTCTCTAATTCACTCCAAAACCAAAAATCTTCTTCTGAAGAAATAAAATACTTTTCTGCTAAGGAAAGAAGATAGCGTGTCCAATCCTCGATTTTCATCTCTACATCATTATAAATCGGTCCAAGAGCCTCTTCTAGAGAGAGAATGACCCTATACAATTTTCCTAAAAGATCTGCTTTTTCCATCTGCACTTCTGCGATCGGAAAAGGCCAATTCTCTGAATAAAAAACTTGGCCTTCACCTGGGATCACACCCATTCCAAAAAGAAGTTGATCTAAAGCATACTTCCAGGTGCGCATTTTCTCTCGTTTAGGCAGTGTAAAATCATTTTCATATTCTTTTCGAAACATCTCTTCTCTTTGAAAGTCATCTAGCCCCCAATCGATATCAAGCCTTTCAACCCATTTTCTAAGAAGGGATACATCGTCCTGGGATAAGGAAAATTTCTCTAAAAAACTCGTAAACGAGAACAGTTTTTCAACTACATTTTTAGAAAATCTTTCTTTAGGAAGAGAAATAAGATGTTGAAATCCTTGTAAAAATGAGCTTTGAGAAATTCTTTTCCCATCCGCAATGGAATAAGAAAAAGGACTTTCTTCTTCGGAAAAAACCATAGCGAGATAGGGTTCATATAAAGACATATCTGGAGCAAAGACCATCACATCTTCGGGAGTAAGTGGGTTTTCATCCCTTTGATGCTTTGCCAAAAGATCAGTGATCCTATCACGTAAAATTTCTAATTCTCTATACCGATTTGTTGCAACATGTAATTGAATGGAGGCGTCCTCAGAAATTCCTCTCTTTTCTAGCGGTTTTTCTTTTGCAGCAAGAAGGTCATTTTGCAAATTTGACAGCAAACTATTCGCTGCAGAAGAAATTGGGGCATAAAAGTCATAGCTTAAAGCATCTTTCGAAAGCTGAGAAAAATACTTTTTATCAAGTTTTCCCATATTGGCTAAAAAACGATTTTGTTTACTGACATGAAGAGTAAACTCTTCTGCATCCTCCTGTCTTTGCATGGACCTAAGTAAAAAAGCCGACTGAGAGTCGCTATAAAAATCTTCCCAAAAAACACTACATGGAGAGAGCTGATATACAACCGCGTCGCATTTGGTAAAAAACTCTATGTATATCTTTGGAATAAAAGAAAAATGGAAAAGATAGATCTCAAAAGAAGGAGCGGTAAGAGATTCAAGAAACTGCAAAGGATACGTCCATAACGACTCTTTAGAAAAGATCCTCTTCCAAATCTCTTGCTGCCAGCCTTTCTCCTCTAGCCACGCTTTAACAAAGGTGCCACCAAAGGTGCCATATTGGGTAAATACATGGCTTACATGATCTGAAAGCGTAGGAAGTCGAATGCCGTAGCGAGATTCAGTAAAGATGATCTTTCCCTCTTCTTCTGAAAGATGAAAATACGCAAGAAGAGGGGAAAAAAGACCCCGTTCGTTTTCAGACAAATTACTCCAGCCTGCAAAGATTTGTTTGATTTGATCTTCTATGCAAAAAGATAGCTCTTGCATAGATGGCTCCTTCTTCTTTGCGAATTCAACATCCGCCAAAAGAAACTGCTCCATTGCCTGAGAAAGAGAGACAATTTCAAGCCCGGAAACAATTTTTGCTGAAGAGGTGTCAGTAAGTTTTTGCAGAAGGTATCTTTTTAACGTCAG
>JABEVM010000140.1 GCA_013041585.1 Chlamydiota bacterium | reverse complement strand
TTTTTCTTTTATTTTTAAAATTGAAGGTTATTAATTAAGGATTTTTGCATATTCATTTACAGTGAATCGAAATATAAAAAATCTAAAGACGATGAATTGCATAACTCGAATTTCTATAGGGTTACGTTTCTTTGTTTGCGTCAAATCGACGTAATTGTTACGATCAATTTAGATAAAAAAGTATGATAAGAAAAAGAGACGTATATGAAAGAATTTGTAGAATATCTTATCAAAAATCTTGTCAGTGATCCAACTGGGGTTAATGTCAAGATGCTCGATCAAGAAAATCGATGGACGATTCAAATCTGTGTGACATCTCAAGATGTAGCCAAAGTCATCGGAAGACAAGGTAGAACAATTCAAGCTCTCCGTACGCTTGCTGTTTCAATTGGTGCAAGATTAGGAAGAAAGGTTGTAATTACTCTTGTGAATGAATTGACATAAGTGTATGCATTTTGCTAGAGAGAAACATAGAAAAAGGTAGGACTATATGGAATTCGGATTATCTGTTGAACGGCAAGAAATTAATGGGAGTCAGATCCTTCGTTTAGATGGCAGGATTGATGCCTCAACTTGTGTAGTGCTCGAAAAAGAAATTCAGGAACTCTTAACACGAAAGCCTGTTTTACTTGCATTAGACTTTTTTAAAGTTGACTACCTCAGTAGCGCTGGAATGCGTGTACTTCTCTCTTCAGCAAAAAAAATCAAAACGTTAGAAGGGAAATTCGTTTTATTTGGTATTCATGAAGATGTCATGGATATCATTAAAATGGCAGGATTTGAAAAAATCCTGAAAATTTGCACCAACGAGAGGGAAGCCTTAGCAGCACTTCACTGATTTGGGAGATTGCTTTGACACAGGGATTGCTTTTTGGTGAACAGGAAACACAAGGGTTGTTTGGAAGTTTTACACTTCCTGAGAAAGAAAAAACTTCTCCTCCTGTCAAAAAGAAAAAGATTATCGTACTTTCAGGTCCTACGAGTGTAGGAAAAACAGAACTTTCACTCCAAATTGCCAAGAGCATAGGAGGAGAGATCATTTCTGCTGATTCCATGCAAGTATATCGAGGAATGGATATTGGCACCGCTAAAGTGCCCAAGTTAGAAAGAGATCAAGTTCCCCATCATCTCATTGATTGTCGTGATTTAAATCAAACCTTCAACGTAGTGGATTTTTTTCACGAAGCGCAAATGGCAATTCAAGAGATTTTCCAAAGAGACCATACTCCCATTGTAGTTGGCGGAACTGGTTTTTATATACACGCTTTGTTATATGGGCCTCCTACAGGTCCTCCTTCGGTGGGTCCTCTTCGAGATAAATTAGAGGAGGAGATGAAGGAAGTAGGTCCTGTTCCTCTGTACGCGAAACTAAAAGAACTAGACCCTGAATATGCCAAAACGATTTCAGAGCGTGACAGACAAAAAATCATTCGCGGACTTGAAATTATCTCGCTGACCAGCAAAAAGGTTTCTTTTTTTACTAAATCGATCGAAGATCATCATATGCATTACGATTTTCGTTGCTGGTTTATCTATTTTCCAAAGGAGATCATCTATCCACGCATTGAAATGCGTTGCGATCGGATGATCGCAGAAGGTTTTTTGGAAGAGGTGATCGCATTAAAAAAACAGGGACTTGAAAACAATCTCTCCGCTTCGCAAGCAATTGGGTACCGTCAATGCTTAGAATATCTAAATTCTACAAAAACAGAGCAAGACTTTGAAAAGTTTGTGTTTTCCTTTAAACAAGCCTCTCGAAAGTATGCAAAAAGACAATTTACGTGGTTTCGCAAAGAACCCCTTTTTCGCTGGGTGAATCGAAATAATGTTTCTACAGAGGGGATTGTGGAAATGATCATTCAAGATATGGAAACGAGTTTTTAGGAGAGGGCCCTTTTGAGTGGGTTGCAAAAAAGGCTTTTCTTAAATAAAGAATTGCGATATCTTTTTATCCTTAAAACTGTGTTTTACGCGACTAGAATGACTACTCTTTTCCCTGCGTTTCCATATAAAAGCACTAGTAAAGTCGTTACGGAAGATTTTACAGGTTTTTCACAAACATCATGATCAAAACGTTAAGTTGAAAAAATGAATACTGAGCAACAATTTTTAGAACTCCCAAAAGAAGCAGCTGATTCTCCAGTAAAAAATCAAAAAATCCCTAATAAAAAGCCTTTATCTGGCATTTTGGTGGATTTTCTTTCGAAATGGGAAGCATTACCCGCTGTAGAAGATAGGCTTAAGGCTTCGGTTGACTTTATGCGATCTACTCTTGCTCAAACAGGAAGCCCGTCTTTTAAAGACTTCTGGGAAGTTCGCAAAATCTCTCTCCCTCTTTTTAAAGAAAATATCAATCCTATTTTACGTAGTCAATTTTGGGGTGAATTTTCTGAATTATCTGCCGAAGCACGCCGTCTCAAGGAGATCTTAGATGAGCAGTCTTCTTTTGCTGCTGAACAAATCCATTTAGCCATCCAAGCTATGGAAGCGGATGTAGAAAATTATCAGAACCTTCTTCCTCAGATCGAGCTTCCAGCATTTCCAGTTCACAGTAAAATTTTCTTGGAAAAGAAAGATTTTTATTTTTCTCTCCAGCAAGAGCTCGAGCTATTAAACCATTTGGCCTCTCGCATTAACTCTCTTCGTAAAGAGACTGTAAAAATAGAGATGAGAATCCGCCAGAAAAACCAGTTCTTCGAACGTTTGTCTCTTATAGGGGATAAAGTGTTCCCGAAAAGAAAAGAGCTGATCAAAAGTCTATCTGAAGCCTTTTTGCTTGATGTAGAGGATTTTATCGCTAAAAACTTTACTGATTTTCCAGAAAATAGAATCCCTGTCTATGTGCTTAGAGAGGAGATTAAATCTCTTCAGGAAATCGCTAAGATCCTTACCTTAAATACACACTGCTTTACTC
>JABEVM010000139.1 GCA_013041585.1 Chlamydiota bacterium | reverse complement strand
CTTTTATAGAAAGATGATTCTATAGAAGGACAATTTATTTCAATACGTGTTTTTATTTCTCTCAAAAAAAAATTACTCGCCTCTAATCGCATCATCAAGTAATCCATACAACCCAACTGTGTACTCATTCTCGGGAAATTTCAGATTCACTGATTCAATTTTTTCTCTAAGCACCCTTACGCTTTCCTTATATACATCTGAGTGGTTTCCATTCTTCTTATTAGCAAATTTTATAGCTGAGGGAATTTGCCCAAGACGTTCGATATTTCTAATTATGGATTGTACTGCTTCTTCTATTCTTATCTCTATCTCTTCTGTAGAAAGCGATTCTTGGGTTGCTTTGAATTCATGCCCATAGGCTTTAAACGTAAACTGTCCGGGAAAAGGCTCTTCCGGATTAAACTGCCTCGCCCAAGTATCAAGTGCGGCCTGATATAGGGCGCCTTCATCGTTTTTATATTTTTTGTCCGTTTCGTCTTCATGAGGACTTGGAGAAATCTCATATCTTGCATTCATAGATCGTCCATCCTTGTACGTAAAAGAAATATCTATATCTCTTTCTTTTGCATCTCTACGAATCTCTTTTCCATTAATCGCTCTCATTCCTATGGGATTTAATATTTCAGTATTCTTGATTACTACACGTTTTATCGGTTTTTGAGAGGTAGTGATGGGAATTTCCCCTTCCTTACTGCGCTCATGTACATCCTTTTCAGGAATCTCTGCATTACGTAATTTAGCAAGGCATCTAATGTCGATAACTTTTCCAATTCCTGTAGAGATGTTGCTCTTAAGACCAAGGAGACTTTGAAAAACCAACTCATCAAAATGGAACGTGGCTTCTTTACCATTCGCGCCATGAAGAGCTAAAGAATTTCCCTGAAGCCTATTGAGTGATTTAAAAGTGTCCATCCAGCTAAATGTTTCATTTAGATCTGCTCCCCAGTTTGCAACTTGAGCAACCACCATTCCTACAAGATAGACTTTTCCCTTAAATTGAATGAAAACAGGGCTTCCAGAGTTACCCGCTACAGAAGTGCCTTCAATAATAAAATGCTGAACACCAAAAACAGGATCTCTTTCGATTGAAGAGATCGACCCTTTCCCAAAAGTTACGGAACTTTGGGAAAAAGGATATCCCCCAAAGTACACTTTCATACCCTCTTTAATAACAAAGCTATCATCAATGATTTCAAAGGAATCTTCTAGATCAATGGTAGGGACTTGTAGTGTAATCATATCAAGCTTTCTACATTTCTCGAAATAGTTGTCTATGGCTTCACGCGCCCCATTTCGTGCATTGAGATATTCTTCAGAAGCATTTGGCAAATAGCTGATATCTATTCTCTTGAAAGGCGCAGTATTATAATCATAAGTGGGCACAGGAAAGTACACCTCATGAAGCTTACCTTGAAATTCAACACGAACTTTTTCCGTTGTTGCTCTATATTCAACCATTTTTCCGGCTTGCAGTGTCATTTCCCGACGAATTTCACCTTCAATGACATGGAAAGATGTAATCCATACCCCACCATATAAAAAGCCCGTTCCTTTAGTACGCTCCCCAGAAATTACGCAAATGCCTTTTCTTATTATATCAAAGACCTCAGAAGTATCTAATTTCGTAGGAGCTGCCTCTACGGCTTTTTGTTTAAGATCTGCGCTCCTGGTTTGTACAGTCTCACCAAAATCGGAAATTCTTTGTAAAGCAGTCGGAGAAGATTTCTGTGGACTTGTAGGATCCAAAGCGATATTTGCTCTCATATCTGGTAAACTACTAACCCTTTTTAAGGTAGTGCTCATAAAGACATCCTTGTCATTCAAGTATTTTTCTATTTTTATGTTCTTGTTCGAGATTCATTTTTCTACAGGCCTATATACCTTCAACAAACTAAACAAAAAAAAGAGTTTTACTAAACCTTTGGAAAAGCTCGTCGAAAGCAAGAACATTACGATTTTATCTGTTAAGATTCATTAAAGAAAAGTTTTTTGAAAATTACTCATCTTCCATCTTCTCCCTCGAACATGTGACGAATACAAGTACTGCTATCCTATATAAGATTAATAGATGTTTTTAGCGCCTGGAAATGAAAATCTTTCCTTGCTCGATAAAAAAATAGAAGATAAAATTTTTATATGGACGTACAAAAAACTATAAGATACATAAAAAGATGAGCTTTCTTATATAAAAGTGCATTCTATGCTCCAAAAAAAAACTCGTTCCTTAATTAGTTCAATTACCCTGGGAAGTACATTAGAATGGTATGAATTAATTCTCTACATTTATTGGGCTCCCATAATATCGCAGCTTTTTTTCTGTTCTAAATCCGATCTCGTTGAACTTATTGATGCGCTATTAGTTTTTTCCATAGGTTTTCTAGCTAGACCAATTGGCGGGTTCATATTTGGTCTTATAGGAGATAAATATGGGCGAAAAAAGGTATTTGTCTTTTCTATAGTTATTATGTCTATTCCAACTTTCTGCATTGGCTTTATTCCCCTATATGCAGAGATTGGTTATTGGTCTGGCATTCTCCTTGCTATATGTCGAATTTTTCAAAATCTACCTGCAGGAGGAGAATTACCGGGAGCAATATGTTACTTGTATGAATCGGCAGCGCCAAGAAATAAAAAGTTTGTAACGAGCTTTTCTCTTATTGGCCCAACACTTGGAAGTATAGTAGCAATTGCGGAATGTACATTAATGAAAAACTATATGTCTCATGAATTTCTCATAAACTGGGGATGGCGGCTATCTTTCATTTTTGGTGGACTATTAGGTCTTCTTGGACTATTGCTACGTAGTAGATTGGAGGAAACTCCCTCATTTATTCAATTAAAAGAGAATAGATTACTGCAGAAAATTTCACATGCTTCTGAAACAATATGGAAGCATAAAAAAAATGTAATCAAAGGATTCTGTTTTTCTGTTTTGGAGATCGTCGGCTATGTGATGTTAGCTATGATTCCAGTCCTTTATAATGTAAAAATAGTCTCATTTGATTATTCAGAGCATTTGTTAATAGTTTCAATAATGCTATTTTTGTCATTTTTACTGATGCCGATTTTTGGAAAACTTGGTGATAAATTTGGCAGTTTAAAAATGCTCAAATGGAGTGCCGCTGGAATAATAGTAATCAGTTACCCTCTGTATAGAACGTTGACAGGGGCCCCATTACCAATAACTGTTATTACAATATTCATATTTGTAGTGTTAATTTCAGTCCATTTTTCGCTAATTCCGTCTCTAATAGCTCAATTATTTCCAACGTCGGTTCGTTACACAGGGGTGGGGCTAAGCTTCAATCTTTGCGACAGTATTCTAGTAAGTCTCGTTCCTCCAGTAGCAGTTTTCTTCGCGCACTCTTGGGGAACAATTGCTGCCTGTTCAATAATACTTTCTATTGCAGCACTTATTTCTTATATTTCGTTCTTTTTTATAAAGGATGATTGATGATCAATTGACATAAAGAGAATAGAAAAGTTCTCTTATTTTTTAGCTACGAAAATGATAAATGGGGAGCAAGTATATTCATCACACCAAACATAAGGCTCGTCTTTTTCTCCTAACGGATAAATAACTTCTTCCAAATGGAACCCAGCTTTAGTGAAAAAGTTGCGATAATCAGCTTCAGTCCAGTAATAGTCTGTAAATTCCATGTCGGATTCTCGATGATATAGCTTTACTAAGCTGCCACTTTTGGGATTAAGATTTTGGGGAAAATCAGTTCGAAAACTGAGCCAATTTTTAGAGGGTGAGTGGAAGTTTTCACTACCTGTTACCGCTACTAATACCCCGTTTTCTTTCATTACCCTTTTGGCTTCTTTTAGATAACTAACAATCTCATCTTCTGATCCCATTTCAAACAGAACAAAACTTGAAAACACTACATCAAAAGTATCAGAAGTAATTGGAATTTCTTTATTTTGAATCTGATGAAATGGAAGATGAGGATAGTTTACTTGAGCTTGTAATAACATTTCTTTACTAACATCTACACCGGTCACGTCAAAACCAATTTCAAGAAGAAATTGCGCTGAATATCCTGTTCCGGTTCCATAGTCTAAAGCTTTCTTTCCATAGCTATATTTGTTTAAAAGCGCAGGAATATTTTTGTAAGCTAGAAACCTATGGCTTGAATCATGAGTTTTAGAATATTGGATAGCTTGTGTAACTGATTTATTCTCTTCTGAATGGTAAACAATTGCATCTAAACTCATATTTCTCTCAGACGTAAGGTTCATAAATTGCGAAAATTACACAGCAATTAGTAATAAATTCCTTCTAGTATTTCAAATTTAACTTGATCTACTTCAGTCATGGCTCTTTCATCAATTTTAGAAAGTTTTAAGTTAAATTCTTTGGCAATTTCTTCTAAAAGATCGTAATGCCCTAAATCTGAAGAAAATCCAATTAATAATCTTCCATTTGGCTTTAGAAATTTTCTCGCTGTTTGGAAAAACTTGCGTATTGCTCTATAGCCCGGATCGAAAACTTGCATATCTTCTAAATCCATTTCCGTACCAGGATCTAGAAATCCAAAAGGGAGCGCCCAGAAAATTGTATCGAAAAGACTTCCTTCCGGGATGCTATCCAGCACATCCCCCTTTTTTACTTCCAACCTCTTTTGCAGTTTCATACGCTCAGCATTCAGCTTTGTATTTTCACTTGCAAAAGGATTGATGTCTGTTGCTATTACTCTAATTTTAGGATTGCTCATTCCTACAAAGCAGCTAATCACTCCCGATCCACAACCTACTTCGCAGAAATGGGTTGTACCTTTAACGATCTTACTAACTTTTTCAGCAAACCAAGATGTTGATGGAAAAACACCCGCATGAAAAACATTGGGGTGTATTAAAAACTCTTTGTTTTCTATGGTAACCTTATCCCAATCAGACCTACGATGTTGGTTCAAAAAAGACTTTGTTTGATCTATGCTACTTTGTTTAGGATCGTCAAAACGGATGAGTTGGGATAAATAAACTCGAGTCTTCTCAATGTCTACCTGCCCATTCGTTTTAAGTTTAGTCTCTGCATCGATTGAGAAATTAATTCTATAGTATCTTCTAAGCTCAAAGTATGTATCAAGTTCATTAGGGCCGAATCCACCAAATATAGCGATGTTTTTTAGGCTATACCCAAGGATTGTATCTATTTTCTTTGAAAGAGAATCTTTAGGTTCTTGTATACCTCTACCCTTACTATTATCCAGCAACAAAAATGCATTGCTTTTTCGTATAAAATTTCTGAATCTTTTATTGTGAATGCTATCGAAATTTTCATCACAAATTGGAATATCCAATGAGAAATAACTACCTGCCAGTTCGAAGTATTTCATCTTCAGTGAGGGAAGATCATTCATCTGCAGTCTAACAATAAACGACATTCGTTCATTGATTAAATTTATAGCTTCTATCACATTAGGCGAATGTCTAAATGAAAAATGGAGAACGGGGATAAAATCTTCATACAAATTACAAGCATTACAAATACTTTCAATTCTAGTTATCTCACTTTCATTCAATAAAGTGGAATGATCTGCCGTAATTCCTACAAAAATTTTCAAAAGAGGATCTCTTTTTTTATCTTTGACAAATTCGGCAATTTCTTTCACATGATCTTGAGTTTCAGCATGAAACTGATAAAAATAAATATCATTTTTCCCATCAAAACAATGACGAAATTTATCGCACTTAGTTTTAAAGTATTTTCGATTATGCTTATTTGGCTTAATAACAACGGGAACTCGCTCTACAACATTTATACCGAGTTTCGCGACTTCTGAGATCTTCGATGGATTATTTGTAATAAGTCGAATAGATTGAATCTTCAAGTCAGATAAGACGGTTTTTACCATCTCGTATGATCTTTCATCTGGACGATGTCCTAAAGCTACGTTAGCTTCGAAAGTGTCATATCCTTTGGACTGGAGTTGATAAGTCTTAATTTTTTCAAGAAGCCCTATACCTCTACCCTCTTGACGGAGATAAATTAACACCCCACCTTCTTTATTTATCATCTGAAGAGACTTATGTAATTGAGGCCCACAATCGCATCTAAAACTATCGAATAAATCTCCAGTTAGGCATTCGCTGTGAACTCTTACAAGAACTGGGGCTGCAGTATTAAGATTATCCGTCCACAATACTACGGTTTCCTTTCCATGAATCGCTGCATAAACGCGAAAATTAAATTCTCCGTATTTAGTCGCTATTTTTGTTTCAACATAATTTTCAGGTTCGACTTTTTGCTGAATCAAAGGCTTTTCAATTACTACGGATGGAGTAAATTTGTCTTTTGATGTTACTTTTAAGTTTAGCACATCCCAAAATTTTTCTTGGGCTTTTGCGCTGGATAGCTTCATGCTCATAACTTATCCTTACAGGGTTAAGCTTAATCTGAACTATGATCGACCTTTATAAAATCTTAATGTAAGCAGATTACTCGAAGCGCAATAT
>JABEVM010000138.1 GCA_013041585.1 Chlamydiota bacterium | reverse complement strand
CGTTAGATGTTAGTGTCTCAAATCAAGTAGGATATGTCTCTAAACCTTCCCTGGAAGAAATGCAGGCAATTCCTCTCTTTCAATATTCCTCCCTTGAAGAGCTTGAGCAAATCAGAGAAACGATCGATGACCCGAATTTAGCACAATGTATAAGTAGGATCCAAAAAGGAGAATGGGACGATCTAATACGAAATCGGGAAGGACTACCAAATCTTCGCCTTTTGTTATTAGCTGCTCATGCGCTCGGAGAAATCTCTGCTTTGAATGTGGGGTCGGCTTGGTTCTATATGGATGTTTCTCAAAGCTTTCTCCAGGACAAACCTGGAAGATTCAAAAGGTCGATTTTCAGTCAGGGGTTTGGAAAGCACTTTTTCATTATGCCGGGAAGGTTTCGTTAGATCAGTTTACTATGCCGGAAGAAAATGAATGTTATGAAATTTGTGTGAGTCCATATCCAAAAGAAAATGTAGGAGAAAGAGACGGCGCCGAAGGTTTTGAAAAGATAAATTTAGGCAGACAATGTTGAAGAACTGATCTTTGGCATTTTCCTTCTTGCTCCTTAAGACAATCCTTATTAAAGGCAAAATATAAAGAAGACGCAATGTCTTACCATGTTGTTTTGCATTTGTCGAAAGAAGAAGATATGATCGAAAGGCTCAGCGAAGGTAAATCTGATTTAGGTATTTTCCTTTATGTCACCTACATTCATGGGGTACTTGCAGAAGGCTTATATAGGGATTTACATGATTCTTATCATACAGTTGTAAGATGCCAAGTAGCAAAAAAGAAACGATTGGAGCAGCTTGCAGCAGCTCGAATTTTGGTAGACTGTCTTAAAACACCCTATACGTATTCGGTTCCCGTGATTACTGAAAAAGTTCCTCTTCCTTTTCTAACTAAAGGGGCTTCAAATGAAGATGCGAAAAGATGGCTTATAGAAGAAACTCGTGGATTTCTTATTGATATTGATAAAGGTAAAAATTTCTTAGCCAATTCCTTTACTGAAAAGCCTGAAGAATTTGTAAGAGCGGCGCTCGAAGCTACATTAAAGTTTAGATTGGAAACCATCGATATTGCTTTTAAGAGCTCGTTATATAAAATCGAGCCAAGCCTTTACTATGGATTGCATATAAGAAATCTTTCTTCTGATGAAAAAGAAAGGCTAGTTGATGAGTGTCTAGAAGAAATTGTGAGCTTTATGAAAAGAATTCCTTTGGCTGAAAAAAATTAATCTAGTAGTTATAGTTCCATTTCAGGCTAAATCGCCCTTCTTGGTTTTGATCGGTTTCTCCCTGCAAGATGAATCCATTTTTTAGTTCTACCTCTACAGTTACTTTACTGCTGGTGGCCCCTTGTGTGAGTGTAATCATGACCCCTTTGACAATGTATTTTCCAATTTCCACAAAGATTTCATCAGGATTTTTCTCATTTTTTTCTGCGGAAATGATATTGAAACGGTCTAGACCCAAACTTTTTCGTATTGTTTCGAGAACGTCCATTCCTCCTGTTCCAGAAAGTGTGATGATGGTTTGGGCGAGCTGAATCGCTTGCAAAGGGGTAATTTCAGAAACATCCTTGTTGAAAAGCACTTTTGCCAAAATGGAACTTGTTGGCAGGGGAGGGATAGATTGAAATGTCAGTTGTGGAGAGAGCAGAGAGCCTCTAAGGACTGCTATGACGGTAAGATCGGGGAGATTTAAGTTCCCTTGCAGGTCAATAAAAGCGCTTTGACCGTTCTTATCGGAGAACAAGATTTCTCCCTTCGATAGAGAAAATGTTTTACCTGCAAAATTAAAAGTTCCTCGAAGCAGATCTAAAGAGCCGTTAAATCGCAGCTCCTCATTTTCTGTAGAAACATCCAATTCTCCTTCCCATTCTGAATGCAACCCTCTTCCAATTACAAATAGCTTTTTATCAGAGCGAAGATGGAGTTGCATATGGAAAGGAAACGAATTATGTATGCTAGGTACCTGGCTTGAAGTGGGCATATTGACATAGGTAACTGGCATATCTGGAACGTCGTAGGGCAAACGATCTGGGATGGTGATGTCCGCATTAGGAAGAAATAGATTCCCACTTAAGCTCGCCTCGTCCAGATTTCCTTTAATTGATAAATCTCCAGAAAAATTACCCTGGAAGTGATCAAATTTGACAGCGCTCAGTTTTCGTAAATCCGCTGTGAAAGAATAAGGGAACTTTCGGCTTGGCTCTAAAAAAATCTCTCCACCTGCTGTGATCGTACCATCTGATTCATCTGTAGCACGAGCCGAGAGCACTTCGACTTTTGTATTTTGGGCTCTAGCTCGTACATAAGCATCTTTCACATAGCTTCCACCCAAATAGTTTTCGTAGGAGCCTTTCTGTACTAGGATGTCACCTTGGAGTTTAGGCTGACTGGGGCTTCCAAAAAGAAGGAGGTTTGCCCCTATCTCTCCCGCAATCCTCTGACTGCCTAAGTTAATAAAATCAAAAATCTCTTCGACATTTCCGGTAATTTCAAGTTTTCCTGCAAGAGGGGAATCTTTGTCCATTTCTAGTTTAAATGGAGAATAAGAGCAGATCATGGGGATTGTAAGAGACAGATCGAAAAACTGGTTTGGACTTGCTATGATATGAGAGAGGACCTGCATCTTCCTGTTTTCTAAAGAAACATGAAGAGATCCCTTCGCTTCGGAAATCGGTGTTTGCTTTTGTTGATATAGATTTGCCTTTTCTAGAAGAAGCTGCGCATGTCCAGAGCAGTCTTTCTCACTCGCTAGAAAGGAGGAATTAAGGGAGAAGAATCCTTTTGCTCGCAAATGAGGGGTAAATAGAGAGAAATAATCAATAGGCATATGTTTGGCTTCCACCATAAAAGCTGTTTCTTCCCTCGTCATAGTGGCATCAAGAGCTAAATAGCCGCTTCCTACATTACATAAAAAATCTTTAGTAGAAAAAGTGTCTGCACCAAAAGAGAAGGTCCAAGGCTTTGCAAATGAGAAAGAATTTTGCAGAAGAGTTCCTTGCAGCTTTTCTATTTTGCCTTCATAGGTTTGTAGGGATTTTTTCAGATTCCCTTCTAGAGCGAAACTACAAGGCTCTTTCCACATCCCGCTTCCAGAGCTTATGTAATCGAGAGTATCTTGTTTGTACTGCACTTGAGTAGAAAAGGTTTCTAGCTCGATATTCTTATAGATACAATCTTGCATTTGGATGCTCGCTTTAAGCTCCGGAGAAGAAAATGGATATCTTAAGAAGAGCTCGCAATCAAGTGAGTCTGAGGAAATCGAATCAAAGAAGATCTCATGAGCTACGAGATGAGAGTGGATTTCTGCCTGATCTGCCTGGATCTGCATCCGTAGACCGCCTTCTAGGTTTTCAGGAAGATAAAAAACCCCAGCAAGTTCGCTGAGCTCAGGGAAGTTGCAAGCAAGGGATCCTTGCACTGATTGCATAGAGTCAATTTGTAGATCTCCTTGCAAAGAGTTTATCTTAGAAGAAATTTGCAAATTTTCAAAATGGATGGGGAAAGGAGATCCGAATGTAAAAGAAGAGGAGGCAGTAATGGGAATTTGTGGATTTTTACTAGAAAGAGTAAATACTCCTTTCCAAGCATCTGTTTCTTTTGCAGCTTCAATAGAAAGCTCCGTTTTCAAAAATAGTTGTTTTTCGAGCTCTAGATTTTCTGAGCTGATAAATCCACTTAGTTTCTGGTCCTGGTAGGAGAGATTACCCTCAAGCTTTCCAGATAAGGCAAAGGGCAAGGGACCATCCCATAAAGAAAGATCTGGGATTTTGAACGTAGAGGTGATTTTTTGAGGTGAGAGAAGATTGCTTAAGTTTGCTTCAACCTTCGTATCTAAAAGAGAGCTTTGCAAATGAAAAACAGGAATTTCTACTGACCTATCTGGCCAAACGGAGATTTGAGTTGTTATTTTGAAAGGTTTGGCAAAAAGGGGGTGGTCTGGGAGAGTTAGAGAGTGAACATCGAGCTCTATTTTTCCATGTATGGGCCTTGGATGTTTCCCGTTTTGCACTTTTTGCACAAGGTCGTTCCATGTTTCCTTTTGACCTGAAATGTCTACATGTAAAGAAAAATGACTATCCCAAGAAAGAGGGTAAAATGGTTTCAGGATCTGCAGAGAACGTAGATGCAGCTCAGATACTAACTGAAAATGATTCTGGGGACCTTTTTCTCCAAAGTGAAGCTCTAGTAGGCTTCCTGATTTATCTTCTTCGACTTTTAAGTCCACCAAATAGGAATCATTCTTTTTTCGGTATTTGGCCCAGGCTCTTATTTTATATTCCTCAGCAAAGTGTTGAGAGGGATTTTCGATACGAAGTTTTTTGACTTGAAGAGATTTTATTTGGAAATTCAGCTGCGGAAATTCCAGGTTTTCTATGTCAAAGGGAAGATTTTTTTCTTCTGAGGGAATTTGCCAAGTTGCAGAAGAGATTTTGCAAGAGTTTACGATGAACTTATTTTGTAAAAGGGACCATAAAGAAAGAGAGAGATCGAGTTTTTTTATGTGGACATGGTTTGTTTTGGAGAAGCTGACTTCAAGAGAATCGATCTTCCACTGGAAGGGAACATTTCCTTCTAAAGAATTGATTTTTACTGCGAGTCCCTGCTTTTTTGCAACTTTCTCGATTTGACATTTGAAAAACTGTTTTCCTCTTTTGGTCTGCAAAGCAAGAAGGCAAAGGCTCACTAAAAGAAATAGAATGACCAAGCTGATGAGAAAGAAACGCCAAACTGAAGAGAGAATATATGCCATAGTCTTTACTAGTTAAAAAGATTGACCAATACTTACTAAGAAACGACATTTTGGATCGAGGCCCTTTCTTCGATAAAGAGGAAACCCTATATCAGCGCGTATAGGCCCCATAAAGGAGAAATAACGAACTCCAAACCCGACCGAACTAAACCATTTTCCCGTGAACTGAGGTAGAACGGATTTATACACATTTCCCAAATCATAAAAAGGGACAAGGCCAAAACTTTTAGAAACTCTAAGCCTTGGTTCAAATGTATAGTAAACAGCAGATCTTCCTCCTGCTGGCTTACCATGGATTAAAGGACTCACCGTAAAATAGCGGTAGCCGCGTAAATCTTCTTCCGATCCTCCAAAAAAACGGTTAGGCATAGGTACATCTTCGTACTCTCTACTTAAGATACTACCGATTGTAATCTTTTGCGCGAAGACGAGAATTTTTCTTTTATCAAAAGATTTATAAAAACTATGAGAGAGCTCTTGATACAGAAATTCGTGTTTTTTTTTTGTGAAATTCACTGTCGGGGTAATACGGTATTCTACCGTATTTCCTTTTGTTGGGTTTAGCAGATTATTGGCGGAGCTCCATCTTAGGTAGGCAGGAAGTCCAAAGAGCACAAATTTTCCATCTTGCACGCTATCGGTGACGATCATCCTTTCTAATTTACCTCCCAAAGAACCGCTCATTCTATGGCTTATCCTTCTATCAAAGCGGCTCATGATACTGTAGTCGCTTTGATTATAGGGGATAATGGATTCGTGAAGCGCTTCCATCTTCCATAGATGATCCTGTCCAATTCGCAGAAAATTAGGATACAGATAGGTGGCAACACCCGCGATACTTCGTTTGGTTACATCGCCTTGCAAAGAAAGTTTTCTCCCCATACCGGAAACATTGCGATTTTCCCACCCGAAGGTCACACCAGGACCCCAATAAGTTTGGTAGCTAGCTCCTATGTTGACGCTTTTATGTTTTGTTTCGCTCACGTCAATTTCTATGGGTAGTAAATTGTGATCCGTCGGAGCGCTACTCGGTTTGATGAACGCAGCTCCAAATAACCCGCTTCTTAACATCGTTTCCGCTGTTGTTTCTACGAGTTGGGAGTCATATAGGTCTCCTTCTTTCCAAGGGATTGTTTGCTGGATGAAGAGAGGTTTGACAGAACTAAGTCCCGTGATGGAGAGTGGGCCAAAATAACAAATCGGGCCCGTTTCAATTTGGAGAGTTACGAATACTCCTTTTTCTTTCCCATCCACTCGAACATCGCGGGATACGATTTTAGCGAGAGGATATCCGGATTGTCCTAGAATCTTAGCTGTTTCTTGCTCTGCTTCTAAAATTGTTGTTGTAAGAGCAGGCTTATTAAGAGTGATGCCGAGGTTTTCCAGCTCCAATCTTTTCCAAAGAATAGAATTCTTTTTAGGAGGACTGTAGAAGTTGATTGTAAAATCTTTGATTTTATATAGTGGTCCGCTCTGAATGGCTACGATAACATAAATTTGAGAGGAGAAATCCTGAAGGGAGACCTCGATTTTAGCTTCATAATATCCATGCGCACGCATAACCTTTAGCATTTCGGGGATATCGGCATCTGCTCTATATTCTAAAGCTTGGATAGAAGCAGGTTGATGTTTTTTTAAGTTAGTAAGCTGGGAGACAGATTTTAAGGTTTTTAAAAGAGATGCATCTTCAATTCCTTGGTATTCGACACTGTAGGAAATTTTCGCTTCCAAAGAAGAGCTAAAAAAAAGAAGAAGTGCAAAAAAAAAATCCTGTTCATCCGTCACATATGATCTGAATTGGTAAGATAAGAAATGATATTCTCTATGAGGTTTTTATGAAAGAAAGAAAGAAAAGTCTGGAAATCTTCCTCGACTCTTGCAATTTCATTCCAGGCGGAGTGAATTCTCCTGCAAGGGCTTGGAAAGGAATGGGTGTAAACCCTTTGATCGTCAAATCAGGCAAAGATGATGTGATCTGGGATGAGGATGGGCACTCTTATATCGACTATTGCGGCAGCTGGGGATCTCTCATCCTAGGTCATGCCCCTTCTTGTATCACCACTCCAGTCATAGAGCAAGTCATGCAAGGCTCTAGTTTCGGGATCGCAACTTCGGTAGAACGAGATTTAGCCGCTAAAATTATTTCTTCCATGCCCTCTATTGAAAAACTTCGTTTTGTCTCTTCCGGAACTGAAGCTGTGATGAGCGCGATCCGTTTAGCAAGGGGATATACGGGAAGGTCCCAGATCATCAAGTTTAACGGCAATTACCACGGTCATATCGACGCCTTGCTTGTCCAAGCAGGCTCCGCTGCTACAGAGCTTATGCAAAAACCTTCTACTCTCGGCATTCCAGAAGAAGTTGTCAAACATACGATCTCTCTTCCTTTCAACGACACTCAGGCTTTTCGCTCAGCTATTGGATCACTCCAAGATGTAGCTGCAGTGGTTATAGAACCGATCGCTGGAAATATGGGCCTTGTTCCCGCAACTCAAGAGTTCTTACAAGTTTTACGCGAAGAAACTGCCAAGGTAGGAGCCCTTCTCATTCTGGATGAGGTGATCACCGGATTTCGTGTGGGAATAGGCGGCGCGCAAGCACTTTACGGTATTGATCCCGATCTTACAACCCTTGGAAAAATCATTGGAGGAGGATTTCCTGCAGCTGCATTTGGAGGAAAGAAAGTGATTATGGACCACTTAGCTCCAGCAGGCAATGTGTTTCAAGCGGGCACACTCTCTGGCAATCCAGTTGCCATGATGGCAGGGCTCCATGCTCTGATTCAGTTAGAGAAGAAAGATTTTTACGAAAAATTACAAGAGAAGACTCATCTACTTTTAGATCCCATCAAAGAGGCATTAACTAAAAAAGGAATGAAGGCATGTTTACAAGATCAAGGGTCGATGTTTACCCTCTTTTTTGGATGCGAAAAGGTG